>JBGTGX010000143.1:0-20770 GCA_041746475.1 Pyrinomonadaceae bacterium
GTGCCCCTGCGGTAAATATCTTTTATGGAATTAAACGACATTACGAAAAAAAATTGGTTTCGCTATAAAAGTTCATCGAATACTTGGAGCTGGACTTCTGGAAAGAACTTATGAAGTTTGCTTAATTCACGAACTCAATAAGTCGGGATTAAGAGTCAAAAGTCAGGTGCCATTCCGGTTATTTATGATGGAATTCGACTGGACGCCGGCTATCAACTCGACGTTTTAGCCGAAGAATCAGTAATTGTAGAACTAAAATCTGTCGAGAGAATTTTGCCTATCCACGAAGCACAATTACTTACATATTTAAAATTAGCGGAGAAAAAGCTGGGTTTGTTAACTAACTTCAATGTGACTTTACTGAACCAGGGCGTAGTCAGAAAAATAATTTGAAGCTCTCCGTGCCCTCTGCGTCTCTGTGGTGAAATTATTCTTATGAAAACACTAATCAAAAATGGACGAATCGTTACGGCGGCTGGTAAAAGATTTTTGACGCAAGTGCTGAGTTTGTGGCTGATTGGTTTATTCTCGGCGTTGTTGTTCGCGCAAGGCGATCAATTCGCTGAAAAACGTCTGCTGATTTTGCGTGATGTGACGGTGATTAGTATGCGCGGCGAAAGACCGCAGACCAAGATGACGATTGTGGTTTCCGGCAATCGGATTAAGAAAATTGGTAAAAATATCAACATTCCGAAGAATGCTGAAGTCATTGATGCGAGCGGCAAATATCTTATTCCTGGTTTGTGGGATATGCATGTCCATTTGTTCAATAATATTTCGCCGGTGGGAACCAATAATAAAGAGGCTAATTTCCCTCTTCTGATAGCTAACGGCGTAACGAGCGTGCGTGATATGTGGACCGACGCTGAGGATATAAAACTCGCTCAGCAGTGGAACAAGGAAATCGCTGACGGCAAAACCATCGGGCCGCATATCTTTGTCGGCAGCCAGATCGTGGACGGCGTGCCGACATTTCTGCCGAATCTGTTGGGCGTTAAAAATGCGGAGGAGGCTCGCGCGGCGGTTCGGTCATTAAAGAATTCCGGCGCGGGTTTTATTAAAGTTTATTGGAATCTTTCGCCGGAAGCTTATTTTGCGATTGCCGACGAATCGAAAAAGCTCGGCATTGATTTTGCCGGACATGTTCCGTTTTTGGTCAGCGCAAGAGACGTTTCTAACGCCGGGCAAAAAAGCATCGAGCATCTGACCGGCATCGTGGAAACCTGTTCGAGCAAAGAAGACGAGTTACGAAAAAAGGAATGGACTTTTGACGTAGGCGAGGAAACGTTTGCGACCTATGACGCGAAAAAATGCTTTGAACTGTTCAAATTTTTTGCGAAAAACCAAACCTACCACACGCCGACGATGGTTCTGCATCGAGGATTGACATTTTATGACGCTAATGACTTTCTAAATAACGCTAGCTTTAAATATATACCCGCCGCGCAAATGAAAGAATGGACGGATTCGCAGCAAGTTGACCGATCTCACGATTCTTCAGTTAGAAGGCAGCGTTTTGCGAAGTTGCTTGAAGTAATCGGGGAGATGCATCGTGCCGGCGTTCCGATTCTTGCCGGGACAGATAATAATAATCCATTCGTTGTTCCCGGATTTTTTCTCCACGATGAACTTGAACTTTTTGTTCAGGCGGGGATGACACCGTTTCAGGCACTCAAAACAGCAACGATAGATCCGGCAAAATATTTCGGATTGACTAAAACCCACGGAACGATCGAGAAAGGCAAAATTGCCGATCTGATTTTGCTCGACGCAAATCCGCTCGAAAATATCAGCAACACAAAAAGCATCTTTGCGGTGGTCGCCAACGGAAGATATTTACCGAAAGAAATTTTAGAAAAAATGCTGGCTCAAGTCGAAAACTCGGCGAAAACTAAATAACTTAACGGTCAAGTAAATATGAACACACTCATCAAAAACGGACGAATTGTAACAGCGGTTGACGATTATCACGCCGATATTTTTATTGAAGATGGAAAAGTCTCAGTCATCGGCAAAACCCTTGAAATGGAGGCTGATACTGTAATTGACGCTTACGGGAAACTCGTTATTCCGGGTGGAATCGATCCTCATACGCATATGGAATTGCCTTTTGGCGGTACTGCTTCATCAGATGATTTTTGGACGGGAACGCGGGCGGCAGCTTATGGCGGAACGACGACTATTATTGATTTTGCCGTGCAAACAAAGGGCGAATCAATGATCGCCGGCATTGACAAATGGCACGCGAAAGCCGAAGGCAAAACAGCGATCGATTACGGCTTTCATCTCATCACGACCGATTTTGAAGACAAACACACCGACGAAATGTACACACTGATGGATGAAGGCATCACTAGTTTTAAACTATTTATGGCCTATCCGGGCGTGTTTTTAGCGGATGATGCAACTATCTTTCGGGCAATGTCTTCGGCTGGAGAGCGCGGTGGATTGATCTGCATGCATGCTGAAAACGGCATCGTTATCGATGAGATCGTCAAGCGCGCCTTGGCTCAGGGCAGAACTGCGCCGAAATATCACGCTTTGACGCGCCCGACCGTCGCGGAAGCAGAAGGCGTTCACCGGGCAATTGCAATTGCCGAAATGGCTGAATCACCCGTGTACATTGTGCACTTGAGCTCCACCGACGCTCTGAATCAAGTGCGCGAAGCACGAGACCGAGGGATTCCCGCATTTGCCGAAACCTGTCCGCAGTATCTTTTTCTTTCAATCGATGATTACGGGGAAGATTTTGAGGGTGCAAAATACGTGATGACGCCAGCTTTGCGTGAAAAGCACAATCAGGCCGAATTGTGGAAAGGTTTGAAAATGGATGATTTGCAGGTCGTCTCAACCGACCATTGCCCGTTTTGTATGAAGGAGCAAAAAGAACTCGGAAAACACGATTTTTCGTTGATCCCAAACGGAGCTCCGGGCGTGGAAAACCGTATGTCTTTGATCTACAACGGCGGAGTACACGAAAACCGTATTTCCTTAAACCGCTTTGTCGAAATTACTTCAACCGCAGCCGCAAAAATGTTTGGAATGTTCCCAAAAAAAGGAACGATCGCCGTCGGTTCGGATGCCGACATCGTGATTTTCAACCCCGATAAACGTCAAAAGGTCAGCGTCGAAACTCACCATATGAACGTGGATTACAATGCCTACGAAGGATTCGAGCTTCAAGGCGTAGTCGAAACCGTCCTCTCACGCGGAAACGTCGTCATCGAAAATGGCGAATACAAAGGAAAACAAGGCGATGGGCAATTTATCAAACGGGGTACGTGTGTAAGAATTTAAATTTAATGATTATTTTGCGTTTTAGGGTATGCTGTAGTTTATGAAAAGAAGCTTCAAACCGGAGTTTCGTGAAGATCACATTCACGTCGAGATCACATCCGATTTCAAGTTAGAACCCGAATGGGAAGATGAATTTTGGCGGGCCATACGGGCGCTCTGTAATGAACACGATTCGCGCCGTGTGCTGGTCGAGGGATTCGCACCGTTAGATGAGCGTGAGCCTTCCGAGGTTATTGAGTCCGGAATGCGCGCCACCGTCGTCCCAAATCTGTGGCTCGCGATAAGTTTTAAGAACTTTGAGCCGAATAACCAAAGTGAACTATTTGCAGTAATTGCTGCGCGGAGTGGTGTCCGCGTAAAATTCTTCTCGAATTCTGGTAAGGCACTGAAATGGCTTCGCGTAAACGCTCCAGCATAAATATTTACGACGCAAATTTGGTTACAGGGCTCGAAAGCTCGGCATATCTGGAAAATTCCTTTTTTAATTCTTTACGAGTCCGGGTTTTCATAGTCCCAACAAGGGTAAATCGATAAGAATCTTAAGCCCATTTTCCCTGAACTCGTGACATGGTCATCAAAGTTGCCGTCGGTTTTCGGTTTGTCTATTCAGGCTTATGTGCTTCTAGTTCGATCTCGATCATGAATTCCGGCAGTGCTAATTCTTTTACGCCGAGCCAGGAACCTGTCGGAAATTGTTTTTTGTAAATTTCGTTGCGGTAGCCCGAAACTTTCAAAAACTCCGGCATGTCGGTTGTAAAAACATTTTCCACGACGACATCGTCGAATGTATAACCGTAATGTTTCAAAACCTTTTCCAGATCGGCGTAGCAGTTTTTCATCTGTTGAGCCATATCGCCTTTTGCCGTCGGATTTCCTTTGTCATCCATACTGACCGCACCTGAAATTTTTATATCGTTGCCGATCTTAACGGCGTGGGTGTAGCCGTATTGTTTTTCGACTTCGGGACGCAAACTGAAGTATTCGGGCGTTTCTGCATTCATTGTTGTTTCTTTTTTAGCCTCGGCGTTTGTTTCTGTGTTGTTTTGTGCGGTGGATTGATTGCAGCCCTGGATGGTGAGAATTAACAAAGCAAGGATGATTAATGACAGCGGTTGATATTTAAATTGTTGTTTCTTCATAATTCTTTTATTTTCCCTCTTCGCGTCTTTATCTTTGCGACCTTTGCGGTAAATTGAAATTATTAACCGCCAAAAACGCAAAGGTTTTACGCAAAGTTCGCTATGTTTTATTTTTCCAAACCTTGATTTAAATTCTTACCCGGTAATCTTTTTCGTCACATATATCTGCGGAGGATCAGCCGCGATTTGCTCGACAATTCCAAAAAACTCTTTAAAAAACGGGGTCTCAAAATGCTCATCTAGCGCGGATTTGTTAGCCCAGGTTTCGTGCCAGAAAAACTGTGTTTCGTCCTCGATGGATTGATGGATGTCGTAATTTATATTCCCTGCTTCACCACGGGAATCCGCGACAATCGCCAATGCCGCAGCTTTTGCCTCTTCAACCTTATCGGCTTTCACCTTAAGACGTGCGATCAGCACAATTTTTTCATCATTCATTTCTTTTTTTCCTCGTCTTTTTCTAATTTATTTATATGCAATCGCCGCACTTGATGGTCCTGCTAAAGGCAATATTGACGTGGATCTAAAGCCGACTTGAGTTGCCCATTTGTTGAAATCGTCAAACGTATAGTCAAAGCCGTCACCGGTTTCGAGCAGCATATTAAGACTCATCATCAAGCCAAACAGATTCTCCTTACGATCATTATCTATGACATTTTCGATTGCCACAAAAACACCGCCGTCCGGCAATGCGTCAAAGGCTTTTTGCATCAGTTTAATTTTGGTTTCTTCGTTCCAATCGTGCAGAATATTTCCCATCGT
Source organism: Pyrinomonadaceae bacterium (assembly GCA_041746475.1). Lineage (GTDB taxonomy): Bacteria > Acidobacteriota > Blastocatellia > Pyrinomonadales > Pyrinomonadaceae > Aridibacter. The sequence continues at coordinate 5,199 of JBGTGX010000143.1, forward strand.
TACGATATCCGCTTTGGGCAACTCATCACCAAAAAAATCACCGCTTACGGCTTTAACTCGGTCCTCCAATTGAAATTTTTGAATGGTTTCATTTGCGAGAAATTCAACTGGAGGCAAGTCAAAAGATGTGCAGGTCATCTGAGGATTATGTTTACACACCAATGCAGACAGAACACCCGCCGAACCGCCTGCATCCACCAGGGTTTTATATTTTGAAAAATCGAAAGTTTGAGCAAATGCCATAAAACTACCCATTTGCACGCCCGTCATTGCGTTAACAAATTCCTTTAATAATTTGGGGTCTTTATACAGCACTTCGAACACTGGTTCACCGCCGTCTTTGGCTTCATTCTGAATAAGTCCCGTTTGCAGACCTTCATCTAGATTTCTCCAATATCCCCAGGCTCGATTGTCTTGCATTTCAAGTATTCCTCCGATGTAAGAAGGCTTCGCTTTATCCAAAAAAGTATCGGTATCCAAAGTATTTGAATATCGGGCAGTTTCAAGCAGTCCTTCGCGGTAAAGAAAACCCAACCCTGTAAGGCTATCTAAAAAGTCGTAGGCGTGTCGATCAGTGCAGTTTAATTTGAGAAACGACTTGATCTCAGCGGCGGACATGTTTCCTTGTTTTGCCATGTGCGTGAACAACTCGAAATTCACGGCAGTCAATAATATTTTTGATGCCCAGAATCCCGTCCCAATTTGTAGAATTGATTCCGGTGATGGTTGATTTGATTTATTTTCCATTCTATTTTTCCTTATTTTCTGATTTGGATTCGTTAATACGAAACACCCCACAAGCAGATTTGCACGGATTTTTTATAATTATGAGCGAAAATCCGTTGAATCCGCGTCATTCACGTTCTGTTTCATCGAAAAAAGTTCAATTAAGAGTTTTCAAACAGCTTATTATAAAAATTCGGCTAAACTGCCCCGAATCGGTGATACTGGTTCATGAACTTTGCGTATAAGAAATTCTAACTCCGACGCTCCAGAACGCATTTGTTTCAGCCAGTCTTCCGCGTCGAATTCAACTCCGACCGGGTTCGCATCCCATTTATCCTTGAAGAACGCGCTTGATTCTTCGCTCGTGCCAAAACAGTCCACCTGAAACTCCATCTGATTGCCGTCGGGGTCGGCGTAATACATTGAAATCGTAATTCCATGATGGATGCACCAATAAGGATGGATTCCTTGTTCCTTGAGACTTGAGTAACCGTCAAATAGGTCGCTTAAAGATGCATAAGTGTAAGCAACATGATCAACACCGATCTCACTATTGCTTTGCGTTTCTTTAGCATTGGGTTGGAGCACCGACATATCTGCAAGCAAAAAGCGGTGATGTTCGTCATCGTAAGTAAGAAAGGCAAGTGCCTCATTTTGATATTGAACGCGGGCACCGAAAACTGCTTTATACCACTCAAGCATCTGCTCGAAACGGCGGGTGCGATAGACAATATGAGCTAATTTAGTCGGGCGATTTCTTTTCCTGTTTTCCTGTTCGTTCATTTTTGTTCTCCTTATTCACGCTGTTCTCGGTCGGTGGAACCGACGTGATACTGGTAGCCCACGATGCGAACCTTCGGGAAGACTCGATAAAGCCATCGAGAATGGCGACACACAAAATACATGTCATGGTTTTCAGCCACTTGAAGTAACTTCTAAAATCAACCCACGGGTTGCAGCATCAGTTTTTATAAAAGTCGAAAAACATGATTCTTATTCTTGTCGCTGGCGGCTACCAATAATATAGCCTAGCGAGAATCGCTAGGTAGAATCAGATAAATGTGCCGTCGCTGAAGGCGACCAACAAACAATGTTCGTTGGTGTTTGTCGCCATTGTCGACTAAAAAGACTTAAATAAAGGTCAATAAACATTGGCATTAGAACCTTGTGTCGATACCAATGGTTTGCAAAGGCTATTCGTGAATTCTTTATTCGGCTTGCGCGGCGGAATGGGCATTGATTCTGACAGCCGTATCGATAAATTCCTTGAAGCTGTTGATCTTGCCGTCCTTGACGGTCATAACATGACAGAAATCGCCGGCATATTCTTTATTCGTAGCTTTGACCCGCCACTTATAATTTCCTAATACAATAACTTTGTCACCTTTTGCGATATATTCTGTCGGGTTATGGATCAAATTTTCCTCAGCCTCAGCTAGACGGCCAAAAAAGTCTTTGACAGCTTCAATTCCGTTATGCGTTCCGGCATACGGAACGTTTTCCATTTCCGGTAGTTCAAATGTAATGTCGTCCGAAAAACTTTTCAAAAACGATTCGTCGCCTTGTCTAAAACGCTCATATACTTCTTGCACTAATTTTGTGTTTTCTTGTTCGTTCATTTCGGTTCTCCTTATTCTTTCTTCTCGGAGGATGGCGAAGTAAGCGTTTTTTACGTACCTACTTCGCCGGTGAGACAGCGGGTAGATCTTATTATTTCGCCGCTGTTTCTAAATAATCCAGATCAGCGACAATCATCCAATTTCCGTCTTTCTTTACATACATTCTGGAAAAACGCATTTTTCGATTAAACGGTTTGCCTTGTTCATCTTTGCCCGTCAAATTATAGACACCCATGATTGTTGCCGAATCGCCATTCATACGGACATTAACGTCCGACATATTAATTGGTAAATCGTATGAATATTTGTAATTTTTTACCCTTTCGAGAAGTTGCGTTTTGTTTTCGGTTTTGCCGTCAAAATTTGCTCCGATATAGTTATCCGCAACGTGTCGCTCAAACCATGCAACATCTCGGTTTACAAAAGCTGGACCCAAGTCCATTTCCAGAGCGATAATATGACCTTCGTTGTTTATCGGGGCACCTGTCGAACTGACGGCTTTCCATTTGCCGCCGCGCTTTTCGAGGAAATGAATCGCCCTTACATATGTTGTGCCATCCTTGGATATTATCTTGACGCGATGCGTTATCGTCGCGGTATTGGGCGTGCAGGTGATGATGTAATTATCCGATATTACGTTGGGATCAAAAGGAGCTATGTTCGTGAGAACCTGCTCTTTGGTGGTTGTGCCTAATAAACCGATTCCTCTGTAATCGTCCGCGTAGTAAGGCTCTAAAGCCGCTTTGGTGTCGGCTTTCCCCCAAGCCTGATCAAACGCTTCCAAGGCCTTTTTGTCAGCATCACTGCATTGCGCGAAAGCGAAGATCGCGGAAGTCATGATAATAATCGTTGTAGTCAGTATCTTTTTCATTTTTTCTCCTTATTGTCAAAAATTAAATAATTAACGAAGTGATTGTTTTTGGGCAATTACTTCGTGTGTTGTTGTCCGGAAAACCTATTTAGTCGCCGCAGTTTCCTTATACAAAGATTCGAGCCATTTTTCGCCTCGTCTCACATAAACCGCGGATGAATTAACATTCGCCGGCAAAATGTTTCCTTCGCAGACGCCATCTTCTCAGATTGTTCAATGTTTCAACTTTGCGTCTCTTTGCGTCTTACACTTTGCATCCTTCGCGTTTAAGTCTTCTTCTTTTTAACGCAAAGATCGCAAATTCTTTTTAACGCAAAGATCGCAAAGTTTTCACAGAGAACGCAAAGAATGAGCAAAAATTTGGCTACGATAAATCCGTTGCAACCTGGTAGGAACTACCTCAATCCCTTGTTACGCCGTGAATTCTTTCAACAGCCGTAATGTCTCTACCTTTAATCCGTCCTCAGCCATCCCTTGCTTCAATTCGTCCGTTTCCAAAAAGTTATTGAATGCAGTCATATCAGGGATTTCGAAAAGTACACCCGACGAATTAGGGTTGTTCGAATCCCGAAAAGTTCGACACTTTACGCCGATCTTATCGAACATTTCGTGGCGGTTCGCTTCGTCTCGTTGCCATGCCTTCGCCCACGTCTCTCCATTTTCAGTTTCACAAAATGCGAATAATGTTGTCATAGTTGTTTTTCTCCTTTGGTAATAATTTTCCAGGACGGTGAAGCCGTCTTTGAGAAATTAGCCAGATGCGAAGCTTCTGGTATGGTTGAACAGTTCATTTCCGCATTGAAGATGCGGTTAGAATCAGTTCTGCGTGCGCCTTCAACGCACAAATCTTTCATCAAATTGAACCAGACGTTTCACGTCTGCCTACCTTCTTTGGCGGTTTCACCGCTTAAGAAAAAATAATTTCTTTTGCTGGATCATATATTCAAAGACCATAAGCACTCGGCAATTGTCAAAATGTCAACAGAACCTGGTAATCACGCCGATACCGCGCTGTGTTCTGATCTGATCTTAAATAGCTGTAAATCCGCCATCTAGCATGTGAATTCCGCCGGTACAGTAACTTGATTCGTCGCTTCCCAAAAACAATGCGAGATTGGCGACTTCCTCGTTTGTTCCGTAACGTTTCATCGGTACGCTTGCTAAAACGAATTCATGCGCCGCAGCCGTATCGTCGGGATTGAATTGAGCTTCGAGCGAATGCATCATCCGATTATCGATCGGTCCCGGACCGATGGCGTTGACACGAATTCCTGTTTCTGCCATTTCGAGTGCCGCCGTTTTGACCATACCGAAAACGGCGTGCTTGCTGGCGATATACGGAGCCATTGTCGGAAATCCGATCATTCCGGCAATAGACGAAATTGCGATCATCGAACCTCCGCCGCGTTTTCTCATCGGTTCGACCGCATACTTTAATGAGAGCCAAACGCCGATCACATTTGTGCGTAGAACGCTTTCAAATTCGTCCATGGTCAAATTTTCAATCGGTGCAAAATTGCCTTCTGTTCCGGCATTTGCAAGGACAATATCGACACCGCCAAACGCTTCAACAGTCGCTTCAACCGATGCCTTTGTCGCAGCTTCATCCGTCGCATCCGCCACAAATTCCGCAACATTTTCAAAACCCGAAAGCCGTCCGCGGGTGTCTTTTAACTTCTCCGCCGAACGTCCGACAAGCATCACGCTCGCCCCTTCTTCCAGATACCGTTTCGCAGTCGCTTCTCCGATTCCGCCCGTCGCTCCTGTGATAATTGCTACTTTTCCATCTAATCTTTTTCCATTTCCATTTTGTTGCGCCATAAATTTTTCTCCCATTAATGATGATCACCACAGAGGCACAGAAAATACGCAAAGGAATTTCGATGGGTTTTAGCATCTTGAACGGCCAAATAAACTATATTCTCCAAGACATTTGCGAAACCTACTCGTTCTCTCGTGTCACTGTGGTAAAAACCGGCTATTTCTTAGGTTCCAGAATAATTTCCCGCGCCAGACGACCCTCAAGAACTTCGCGGATCTTAAGGCGTTCGCGGTAGCCTTCCATTTGTTTTTCGTCTGTGCCGATGGTCGTCTGGAAGAGTTTGTCCGCCTTTGCCTCGTTTGCTTCCATCGTTGCCAGATCCTTATATTCGGTCATCAGCATAATGTTCCAATCACCCGAACCGTGCGATTCGGTTGTCAAAACCTTATAAGATAGTATCAGCCCATTTTTTTTCGCGGCTGTCTGGATCCGTTTCCAATCCGTCGCGATGTAGTTCAAATATGCAGTATCCATTCCGGGCTTTATCTGGATCAAACTGATGGTCCAAACCGATCCGTTATGATACGGGCGATCTTGCGCCGCGACGGCGAAACTCAGCGTAAGCATTAACAATAAAACCGAGCTGGTGATGATAATTCTCTTTTTCATGATTTTTCTCCTATTTTCTAACACGCGCTTTACCAATGGCGCGAAAAATGGCTATCGCCGCATCACAAAGCGATAGCCGCCTGATCTTTATGGAACGATTATGGGATTAGCGTCCCCTGCGATGCCCAAACCTGCCAGCGCCCGTCGCGCTTGATGTATGTATCGGTGTACCGGACGCGCCTGTCGAACGCCTGACCTTTTTCGTCCCGTCCTTTGGTGTGATAAATACCCGTTACGACCGCCGAATTGCCGTCAATGCGAATATTCATTTCTGAAACCGCTGCTGAATCCGTAACGCTTTTACCGCTTTTATATTCCGCAATATCCTCTGCTTTCGATGAAATCTTGCCTGTGGTACTGCTGATTCCGCTGAAATCGTTGGCGAAGTTTCGTTCAAACCAACCCGCATCGCGTTTTACCTCGGCATTGCTCCAGTCCATTTCCATATAGGCGAGCGTTGCGTATTCGTCCAAACTGTTTCCCGCATTGCCGACGACCTGCCATTTGCCGCCGCGTTTTTCGAGAAAATGAACGCTTCGTGTCCAGAAAGTTTCCTCTTTGCCGCCCGCGCCGTCTTTTGTAGTAACAATGTTGCGATGGGTGATAACCGCCGAATTTGGAGTGCATGTGATCATGTAGTTATCGTGCGATACTTTGTCTGCCATGCCCGGATTTGCCTTGTTGCGCTGAAAAGTCGCCATCGTCGCATCGATGGTCTGGGTTTTATTTTGCCGTTCGGGTAATCCTATGTAGTCGTCGGCGTAGACCGCCGTCAAGGCCGCGCGGTCGCCTTTTTGTCCAGCCATTCCCCAAGCTCGGTCAAAAGCTTCGAGTGCCTTTTGATCCGATTCGCTGCATTCACCGAAAGCAAATCCGGCAAACGTAAACATTAGAACAAATATCAAAAAGATGTTTTTCATGATTTTCTCCTGTGTACTTATTTGGTCAACGCAAAAAAACGCTTTGCGTTGACGGCTCGCCGCATTTTTTTCGAGCGGCTTTGATAATATTTGTGCTTCTAATTACATAAACGACGTTCACAGCGAAAAAGTGTCATCATGCTGAATCTTTTGTTGCCAATGTTCCGTTTTATTTGTGGGATCCAATTTCCGAAATTAAATTCATTTTTCCGTACAAAACAACTTTTTATTCCAATGACTTTGTTCTATAATCCAAATAGAAATCCCCGTAAAATATATGGTTGATGACGGTTCGCATCAGATTACCCTCCTACTGATTGACTGGAGCAAAGGCGATGAGTATGCTCTCGAGCAATTGATGCCGCTCGTTTATCAGGAACTGCGTCAAATGGCTCGGCGATATATCAGAAAACATCCTAATGGACATGCTTTTCAAGCCACCGAATTGATCCACGAGACATATCTAAAGCTTGCTGCGGGTGAAGATCAAAATTGGCAGAATCGTGAGCATTTTTTCGGCGTTGCCGCAAAAGCAATGCGGCATATTCTGGTTGATTACGCAAAATCACAACACAGGAAAAAGCGCGGGGGCTGGCAAGAACGTGTAACTCTAACAGGCGAGGTGGCCGATACTAACCCGCGTTCGGAGGAAATAATCGCCCTTGATCATGCCTTGAATCAGCTCGGGGTTCTGGACGAACGAAAAGCACGCGTTGTAGAAATGAAATTCTTTGGCGGCTTGAAAGTTCGGGAGATCGCGAAAGTCTTGAACATCTCAGACGAAACGGTCAAGCGAGATTGGAGCTTTGCTAAAACCTGGCTTCTTCGCGAATTAGACGCGCAAACGTAGCTCAGAATTTGATCTGACACGCTTATCAAACCTAAACATAATATCGTATTTGCCTTACGAGCAAGGACGCGCATTCGATGCCTCGGTAATTACAGCACCCGATTCGTATGAAAGCTGTCATCGAACTCAGAAAATTCCGTGAAAATGCGAACTTGGGGTATAATCGTTTTGCAGCAACAACATTCTAATTTCTTACTGGATCACCAGCTCTAAATGGGTTCTGAGCGACTACAGCAGATTGAAGAAATCTATCACGCCGCACTAGAAATTTCCCCGGAAAATCGCGTTTCATTTTTAGATGAGAATTGCGGGGATAATTCCCAATTGCGGGATGAAGTGTCGTCTTTGCTTGCGTTTGAGAATAAATCAGAAAGTTTTCTCGATAATTCGGTCGCTTCGCTCGCAGCTGAATTGTTTGCAGATCAAGATGGATCGCAAACACTCGTCGGAGAAAGAATCGGGCATTACTTGATTAAGCGGCTTCTAGGTAAAGGTGGAATGGGGGAAGTTTACCTTGCCGATGATACGAATCTTAATCGAGAAGTAGCGCTGAAATTTCTTCCGGCCGAATTGACCCATGATTCCGAGCGTTTGAAGCGTTTTGAACGTGAAGCGCAGACCGCCTCGGGGTTAAATCACCCCAATATTCTTACAGTTCATCAGTTTGAAAGCGACCATGAAAGTAGGTTTATCGTAACCGAATTCGTAAAAGGCAAGACGCTAACCGAAAAACTTTTGCCCGGGCGAATGGCGATTGAAGAAATACTCGAAGTCGCGATCCAGATCGCGGCGGCATTAGCGGCTGCGCATGAGGCTGGCATCGTTCATCGTGATATTAAGCCTGATAACGTGATGATCCGCGACGATGGTTTTGTGAAAGTGTTGGATTTCGGGATCGCAAAACTTATTGAAAACATAGAGCCAGGCTCAAACACGGATCCCGAAAAACGATTGATCCACTCACAATTCAAGACAAATCCCGGCTCAGTTATTGGAACCGCGGACTATATGTCGCCGGAGCAAGCACGCGGAAAAGCGGTTGACGCGCGCGCGGATATTTTTAGTTTTGGTGCTCTTATATTTGAAATGGTGACTGCCCAACCACCATTTACGGGCGAAACGGTCAATCACACTATTGTCAACGTTTTGGAAAAGGAAGCTCCGCGGGTTTCGCAGCATCTCGAGAATTGTCCTGATGAGCTTGAGCGAATTATCCAAAAAACACTTGAGAAAAAGCCGGAGGATCGTTTTCAATCGGCAAGGGAATTATTATTAAGGCTGAAAAAGCTTCGCAAACGCTTGGAATTTGAAATTGAGCTCGAACGTAGTTCACAGCCGAACTCTACGGAAGACGAAAAGACGCGAGTATTTGAAACGGACTCCATAGAAAAATCCGTTGTAGGGTCTGCGGTCAATTTATCAGGAAATCTTTCGCGGTTGATCGGCCGCGAAGATGAAATCGCTGAGATTACCAAGTTGCTCAAAGATGAACATTTTCAGATTTTGACGTTAACCGGCATAGGTGGAACCGGAAAAACGCGTCTTGCACAAGCCCTGGCACAAAAGCTGGGAATTGATTTTCCGGATGGAATATATTTTGTAGCTTTGGCATCAATCACCGATTTTCGTCTTGTTGTTCCAACGATCGCGCAAACACTCGGCGTAAGGGAATCTGATGAGGCCTCGACGGCCAAGGGTTTGAAAGAGTTCTTTCGCGGCAAGAGAATGCTGATCATACTTGATAATTTTGAGCAGGTGATCGAGGCGAGAAATGACCTGGCGGAGATCATTAATGGCGCTGAAAAATTAAAGGTTATCACGACAAGCCGGGAAATTTTGCATTTGAGTTCGGAGTGTGAATTTCCTGTTTCGCCTCTATCAATTCCTTTACCTGAGTCGGATATTTCGCTCCCCGAACTATCGAAATATGAAGCCGTAGAGTTTTTCATCGAGCGAGCAAAATATGCAAAACCGAATTTTGAATTAACCGCGGAGAACGCCAATTCGGTTGCTCAGATCTGCCAGCGGTTGGAAGGTATGCCGCTTGCGATCGAATTGGCGGCGGCGCGTATAAAGCTTTTTTCACCACAGGCAATTTTGTCGCGCCTTTCGAATTCATTGAAGCTTTTAACGGGTGGATCGGTTGATCTTCCTGAACGTCAAAAGACGATGCGCGGTGCTATCGAATGGAGCTACGATCTCCTGGATGATGCCGAAAAGATCTTGATGAACCGTTTATCTGTCTTCGCCGGCGGCTTTTCGCTTGATAGCGCCGACGTCGTGACATCTGCTGACCAGTATCGCGAATCAAGCGGTATATCAAAGAATTCAACTGCAGATATTTACGAAGGAATTTCTTCGCTACTCGACAAAAATTTGCTTATAAGGCGTGATCTACCGGATGGAGAACCTAGATTTCGAGTGCTTTTAGTGATACGCGAGTTTACTTCAGAAAAACTTTCTGAAAGCGGCGAAGAGTATAAGATCAAGCATCGCCATGCGCGTTATTTTGCCGAGCTTGCAGAGCGCTGTGAACCGGAATTACAGGGACGAGATGCCGGTGAATGGCTTAACAAACTTTCTATCGAACATGAAAACTTGCGAAGTGCGGAGTCGTGGTCCGCGGCTAATGACCCGGAAATAAACTTGCGGCTCGTATCTGCGCTCCAACAGTTTTGGCTGCGGCGGGGATTTTTAGCTGAAGGATACGACCGATCGAGACAGGTTGTTACGGCAGATCCAAAATCTAAAGAACCGAATCTCGCCGTGAAAATCTATGGCGGGATCAGTAGTCTGGCATGGAACATGGGGAAAAAGGCGGAAGCGGTGTCCTTTGCAAGAGAATGCCTGAGGCTGAGCCGCATTACAGGAGACAAGCATTTGATCGTGTTTTCGCTTCACAAGCTTGCCTCAGCCGAGTTTATGCAAACTAACCTCGAAGCAACCCAAGCCCTCGTTGAAGAAGGTATAGCGATTGCGCGCGAGATCAACGATAGTTATGAAATTGCAACGCTCGCAAACCTTTTGGGCGAGATAGCCCGAATCCGGGAAGATTACGAAACTGCTCAAATCCACTATGAGGAGGTGCTTGGAATTGCCCAAACAGGATCTTTCGAGCCGCTTATCCTTCTGTCAATGATCAACCTGGGTGCTGTCACTTGTGTTCTTGGAGATTACTCGCGGTCCCGCAAATTAGGTCAGGAATCTTTGAGGTTAGCTCACAAGCTTGGCGATCACTTAAGTCTGGGTTATTCCTTTGAACGAATCGCTGCTTTAGGTGTGATTGGAGGAGCGATGGAAAAGGCGGTTAGATTAAAGGGATCGATGGATACGATCTATGAAGATACCGGCTACGAGGTCGAGGAAGTTGACCGGATATTTCTGGAACGATACCTCAAGACCGCGCGCGAAGCGATAGGACAAAATGCCTTTGAAGCGGAATACACCGCGGGTCGGGCAATGTCTATCGATTCGGCAATTTCGCTCGCTTCCGAAGTGTTGGGCGAAATTGATTTTGGTGGCGATAGCCTAGATCCATCTTCTCATGTTGAAGAATCGGTTACACAAGAGATATCAGAAGCAAAGACTGCAATTGAAGATAAAACTGTGAAACCGCAACTTGATGAAGCGGGGGCAGATAAGCCGAAGCATTGGTTTTTCAGCAATGGAGTTTTTGGAGTTGCGGTTATTTTTGTCCTGTTAGCAATTGCGGGATATTTTGGATACGTGTATTTTGCCGGTGGTTCGCAGGTCAACTCAATCGCGGTTCTGCCGTTTGTAAACAAAACGAATAATGCCGAAGCAGAATATCTTTCAGATGGGATTGCCGAGACGCTAATAAACAATCTTTCCCAAATTCCGAATCTAAATGTAAAAGCACGTTCTTCCGCTTTTCGGTACAAGGATGTCGATTTCGACGCCAGGAAAATCGGAAGCGACTTAAATGTTGAGGCGATACTGACTGGAGTTTTGGAACAACGAGGCGAACAACTAATTTTAAATCTCGAATTGATCGATACAGCTTCCGAAAGTGTGCTTTGGGGAAAGCGATATGAAGGGAATCTCTCGGAAATTGTCGAACTCCAGAGCATGGTTGTGCTGGATGTATCTAACGAATTGCACGCAAAATTATCGGGAACGGAAACGGCAAGGATGGATAAGAATCTGACCTCCAATTCGGAGGCTTATCGGTTCTATCTAAAAGGACGCTTTCATTGGAATAAGCGAAACATAGAAGATTTCAGGGTAGCAATTGATTATTTTGAAAAGGCAGTCGAATCTGATCCGAACTACGCGCTCGCATATTCAGGTTTAGCAGACACCTTTGCGCTAATGCCTCTATACGGAAACTTTCGCCCCCGTGAATATATGCCAAAGGCAAAAAGTGCGGCTCAAAAGGCGCTTGCTTTAGATAAAGATCTCGCCGAGGCACATGCATCGCTCGGCTATATAAGGGGTAAATATGATTTCGATTCGGCCGAAGCGGAAAAGGAATACAAGACGGCGATTCGTCTAAAGCCAGGCTATGCCACGGCTAGACAATGGTATGCCGAGCATCTCGCATTTCACGGGATGACGACGCAAGCACTCGATGAGATTTCGAAGGCGCTCGTTTACGACCCGCTATCGCTTACGATAAATCGAATGAAGGGAAATATTTTACTGTTTTCCAAACGCTATGATGAGGCGATTCGCCAATTGAATTTAACAGCTGAAATGTATCCGGATTCTGCGATCGTAAAGTTTAATTTAGGAGACGTTTTCAGTGCGAAAAAGATGTACCCTGAGGCTGTCAATAATTACCTCGATGCTTTTCGGCTGCAGGGAAAGCCAGAGGTGGAAATCGCGAAGCTACAACAATCGTTCGAGAAAGGAGGTTGGGAAGGTTTTTGGCGCGAACATCTTGAGCAGGTGTTGGATCTTAGAAGAGGACTCCTCGCGGCCCAAACAAACGCATATGTAGATAGCGAAAGCCTTGCATTCGCATACGCAGCCGCGGGGGAAAAAGAAAAGGCGCTGGAATTCCTCGCTCGCGGATACGAGGAACGTGACCCCGATATGATCACCATCAAATATTCCGGGGCATACGATTTTCTTGCCGACGATCCGCGATTTCGATCGATAATTCGCAAGCTCGGATTACCGGAATAAGCAGTATTTACGGCAGAATGGTTAGTAATTATGAAAAGTGATTTTGTCGAACTGGGCGAAGACGTATCGGCGTCCCCTTTGTGGAATAGCGATCTTGCTCCAACTTCGATCAAGGATCGAACTTGGTCAACCTGGAATATCGCCGCGCTTTGGATCGGGATGAGTGTCGTCATCACGACTTACATGCTTGCCGGCGGTTTTATGGCGGCGGGAATGAACTGGTGGCAGGCGATGCTGACAATACTCTTGGGAAACTGCATCGTTCTTATTCCGATGGTTTTGAATGCCCACGCGGGGACAAAATATGGCGTTTCGTTTCCTGTTTTGTGTCGGGCAAGTTTTGGAACTAAGGGCGCGAATATTCCGGCGGTTCTACGTGCAATTGTCGCCTGCGGTTGGTTTGGAATTCAAACTTGGATCGGCGGAACGGCATTGGATGCGCTCTTTGGAGCGGTTTGGAGCGGGTGGACGGCTACTTTCGCCGTGATAATCGGCGGTATCGCATTCCACACCTGGATTGCCTTTTTCGTGTTTTGGGCAATTCAGGTCGTCATAATTCTTAGAGGAATTGAGGGTATAAAATATCTCGAATCTTTCGCCGCTCCAATTTTGCTTTTGGGCGGAATCGCATTGCTGATATGGGCTTCAAGCGCGGCCGGCGGGATGGGAAATGTTCTTTCAAACTCAACCGTTTTGCAGAAAGAATCGAACAGCTTTTGGACGATTTTTCCGGGAGCTTTGACGGCTTCGGTTGGTTATTGGGCAACTCTTTCCTTAAACATTCCTGATTTTACCCGATACGCAAAATCTCAAAAATCGCAGATGCTCGGGCAAGCTCTCGGCCTTCCTTTTACGATGACGGCGTTTGCATTTATTGGTGTTGCTGTAACGTCGGCATCGGTAATTATCTACGGCGAAGCGATTGCCGACCCGGTCAAACTCATTCAGAAATTCGACAGCACGTTGGTAATTTTGTTTGCGATGATTGTGATTTTTGTTGCCCAGATTTCAACAAATATGGCGGCGAATGTCGTTTCACCCTCTAATGATTTTTCAAATCTCGATCCAAAACGAATTTCCTATGTCACCGGCGGATTAATAACGGCGGTAATTGGAATCCTGATGATGCCGTGGCAGCTGATGTCTTCGATGGGTGCATATATCTTTACGTGGTTGATCGGATATTCTGGTTTGATGGGTGCGATCGGCGGGATAATGATCTGTGATTATTGGGTCTTGCGAAAGCAGAAATTAGACCTCGCGTCACTTTTTAAGCTGGACGGGATTTATTCATATTCCGAAGGTTTTAATTGGCGAGCCGTGGCGGCGTTGGTTCTGGCGATTGCGCCGGTTGTTTATGGATTTATCCGCGCGGCAACAACACCGGGCGGACAAGTCTCCGATCCGAACTTTTTTGATACACTTTATCAATATGCGTGGTTTGTAACGTTTGGGATTGCGTTTGGGGTTTATTATTTATTGATGAGCGGAAAGAATACCAACGCAGAGAACGCCGAGGGCGCAAAAGGTTCTTAAAAGCAATGTTCCCTTTGTTGCATTTTCAGCTTAACTGAGATTAGTAGAAGAGAAGATTTATGAAATACGAAGTAGTTAAAAATTATTATAACGGCTCTTTCCAGGAAAGCAGTTCGACGGAAAGTTTGGATGTCATTTCGCCGTTGGACGGAAATCTTCTGTCAAAAGTTCCATTGTCAACGAGCGACGAATTAAGCAAGGCAGTTGAATCGGCAAAGAATGCTACGGGAGATTGGGCAAATACGACGATAAAAGAACGAGTTCAGGTTTTCTTCAGATACCGTCATTTGCTCGAAAAAAATTCCGATGAATTGACTGCTATGGTTTCGGAAGAAAACGGCAAGACTTTTGGAGAAGCGAAAGCCGAGGTTGAAAAATCTATAGAACTGACGGAATTTGCATGCTCGATTCCGCAACTCGTTTCGGGCGAAGTTTTGGAAGTTTCAAAAGGCGTCGAATGCCGGACGGAACATTTTCCGCTGGGCGTTGTTGCTTCGATAGTGCCGTTTAATTTTCCACTGATGGTACCGAATTGGACGATGCCGAATGCTTTGGCGCTGGGCAACACGATGATCATGAAACCTTCCGAACTCGTCCCGCTTTCGGTGGTTCGCATGACCGAGCTTTTAAAAGAAGCGGGTTTGCCCGATGGCGTCTTCAATGTTATCAACGGCGGAAAAGAGATCGTCGAAGGGATTTGCAGTCATCCCGATATTGAAGCGGTAAGTTTTGTTGGTTCGACCAAGGTTGCGAAACTCGTTTATCAAAAATCCACGTACAATTTGAAAAGGTGTATCGCACTCGGCGGCGCAAAAAATCATCTCTTTGTTTTACCCGATGCAAACCCGCAGATGACGGCGGACAATGTTACCGCTTCGATGTCCGGCTGTGCAGGACAGAGATGTATGGCGGCTTCGGCGATGCTTGCGGTTGGGAATGTTGATCCGATCATTGAAGGGATTTGTGTTGAGGCGAAAAAGATAGTTCCCGGAAAGAATTTAGGTGCTGTTATTTCCAAAGAAGCCAAAGAACGAATCGAAAACTACATAACACAAGCTGAAAAGGATGGTGCGCGGGTTCTGGTTGACGGGCGCGGAGCAACCGTTGAAGGGAAAGAAAACGGAACGTACGTCGGACCGACCGTAATTGATCATGTGACACCGGAAATGTCCGTTGCAACGGAAGAGATCTTTGGTCCCGTAATTTCCATAATCCGAACCGAAACTATTGACGAAGCACTTAGAATAGAAAATGCAAATCCGTATGGAAACGCTTCTTCCGTTTTTACGCAAAGCGGCGGAATGGCGAGATATGTTATGGAAAAAGCCTCGGCAGGAATGATCGGCGTAAACATCGGCGTCCCGGTTCCGCGTGAACCGTTTTCATTCGGCGGCTGGAACGAATCTCGCTTTGGCGCAAATGACATCACAGGAAAGAGTTCGATAGAATTTTGGACAAAACTGAAGAA
>JBGTGX010000144.1:0-4028 GCA_041746475.1 Pyrinomonadaceae bacterium
CAAATTCAACGGAGTCTCGAAGAAAACTTTTAACCTGCACCTGAAAGAATGCGAGTTCAGATTTAATAATAGATCAAAGAACTTATATCTTGTTTTACTGAAGTTACTGAGAGATAATCCTCTCTAAACTTCCCTAGACCCATAAATTATTTAGAAGATACGCTCGCCGCTTTTCGAAACTATAAGCGAATGGCAGATAAGGCGCTGGAGCAAGTTTCGGACGAGGAGTTTTTTCGTCAAGTCGATCCTGAATCAAACTCAATTGCCGTTATCGTAAAACACATTTCCGGGAATCAACATTCCCGTTGGACCGATTTTCTAACAACTGACGGCGAAAAGAAATATCGCCAGCGGGATACTGAGTTTGAAATACTTGATAAAAACCGCGAATCGCTGATGAATTACTGGGAGGTCGGTTGGAAAATCCTTTTTGATTCGCTCGAATCTTTGACAATTGAAGATTTTTCAAAATCCGTGACTATTCGCGGCGAATCACATACAATTTTTGAAGCGATAAATCGTCAATTAACACATTATGCTTACCATGTCGGACAGATCGCTTTCTTAGCAAAACACTATCGCTCGAGTGAATGGAAGACATTGAGCGTGCCAAAAAATAAGTCAGCGGAGTTCAACGAATTTTTGGCAAGTAAGTAGACCGACGGGCAGGCAAAAGTTCATCCGCTTGAAGGCGCGGGAAATTTTGGCGAAAATGGTTAAGTTGGTAAATCAAAACGTATGAACTGCCCCGGATGTAAAAAAACAGATTTTGAAATAGCGGAGCTTGAGCCAGATTTGCTCGTGGATGTGTGTAAAAATTGTCACGGGAAGTGGATCGCACATATCAATTACGAGCGTTGGCTGGAACACCACGGCGATGCGCTCCCAGAAATTCCCGGTGAATCTGATCCGGCGATGACGATTCCTGAGTTTGAACTGGCAAAGCTCTGTCCGGGGTGCCGCCGGATTTTGATCAAATATAAGGTTGGACGAAATCTTCCATTTAAGATCGACCGGTGTAGTAATTGCGCGGGGGTTTGGCTCGAAGAAAATGAATGGGAAATTTTAAAGAGTCGAAATCTTCACGACGAACTCAATAAGATCTTTACTGACCATTGGCAAGAGGAAGTCGACCGCGAACACACCCGCAACGTGCTCAAAACAATGTATCGCGAAAAATTTGGGGTTGATGACTTCGAAAAGATCTGTGAGTTTAAGGAATGGGTCGATAAACACGAAAAACGCAATGAGATATCGGCCTATATTCGCGACAAAAATCCACTTCAGTTTTAGATATTTCTTCGGAAGCAAAACGTAAGCCGGAAGTGATTTTTTCACTTCCGGCTTACTGCTTTTTACCAAATCAGGCGATCAATAGTTCGTGCGGTAGAGCCTGCGTTTCTTTACAAGCTTTTTTGAAACGCTGCGGTTTCGAAAGGGTTGTATTTTGTACGTAACGCGATAAGTTTGTCCAGGTTGGAGAGGGTAGGATTTTGCAACCTGACCATTGGAGGTATAAGTAAACGTAGTCATTACGACAAAAATTGCTTATGTTGAAAGGGCTCATAGTTGTGATCAGGGAAGGGATAGATTTTATTGAATATTCTTCTGTGTTAGTCTTTTAGAACTTATTCTATGAAATCCCAAAATATTTCAATTTTAGGCTCGACTGGATCAGTCGGCAGAAATACCTTGAAGGTTGTCGAGCATCTCGGCAATGTTAATGTTGTCGGACTCGGTGCGGGCGGAAATATGGGTGTTGTCGCCGAACAGATTGCAAAATTCAAACCGGAAATTGTTTCCTGTAAGGACGAAAAGTGCGCGGAAACCTTGCTTGAAAATCTTTATGAACTCAAAGCGGACGTTCCGAAAATCGAGGTTGGCGAACAGGGATTGATCGAAGTTGCGATAAGTGAAAAGTCCGACACGATCATTTCCGCTACGGTTGGTGCGGTTGGTTTTGTACCGACATTAAGGGCCATTGAGGCAGGGAAAAGGGTTGGTTTAGCAAATAAAGAGACACTCGTAATGGCGGGCGAACTGATGACAAAAGCAGCCCGTACAAACAATGCTGAGATATTGCCGGTCGATTCCGAACATAATGCACTCCACCAATGTTTACGGGGCGAAAAACGTAATGAAGTAAAACGTTTGATTTTAACGGCTTCGGGGGGGCCTTTTCGCACAAAAACAAAAAGCGAAATCGAAAATGCAACACTTGAAGAAGCGCTGAATCATCCGACCTGGGATATGGGCAATAAAATTACCATTGATTCTGCAACTTTGATGAATAAAGGACTAGAGGTGATCGAGGCGCATTGGTTGTTTGAGTTTGAGGGAGAGGATATCGATGTCGTAGTTCATCCGGAATCGGTGGTTCATTCGATGATTGAGCTCCTTGACGGCTCGATCATTGCGCAGATGGGGGTAACCGATATGAAACACGCGATTCAATACGCACTAACATATCCGGCTCGCGCGAAGAATTGCCTACCACCGATCGATTTCGCCGAAATTTCAAAACTCACGTTCGAAAACCCGGATTTTGAGCGATTTCCAAACCTAACCTTGGCTTACAGAGCATTAAAAAAAGGCGGAACTGCTCCGGCAGCCTTGAATGCATCAAATGAGATCGCCGTTCAGGCTTTCCTGGATGGTAAGATTCGCCTGAGCGATATTGCTGAGATCAACGGTCAAATTTTGAATGCTCACGTGCCGATACCTGCGGATAGTTTGGAAATTGTGGTTGAGGCGGATGTTCGTGCGAGAGGTGATGCCGATGCTTTTGTCGATGCGAAATCGAAGGTTTTTAGTTCGACAATGTAGTTGACTCGCTCGATTGCTGGAATTAAACTTTAACCTGCAACTTTCCTGGAGATTTTCGTTTCTTACAGTGTATTAGAATTCTTAGTTAATTATTTATTATGCCAGATATTTTATTAGTAATTTTAGCGGTTTTGTTCGTGCTCGGAGTAGCGATCAATATTCACGAATTTGGACATTTTATTGTTGCAAAACTACTCGGGATGCGTGTCGAGGCCTACTCATTTTTTGGTCTCGGACCGAGAATCTGGGGTTTCAAAAAAGGACACACCGATTATCGAATCAGTGCGATTCCTCTGGGAGCTTATGTAAAGCTTTATGGCGACGAGGCAACGTCTTCGCTGGAAGGCGGAAGCTCGGACGGAGAAGTAGTACCAGATTCTGAGCTTTATGAGTTGCGCCCGCGGTGGCAGAAGTTTTTGGTAATGCTCGGCGGGCCGTTTATGAACATTTTCCTTGCACTTGCGATTCCATTTGGATTAGCAATGATTCAAGGTGTTCCCTCAGTACCCGCGCCGATAATAGGATTTGTGCAATCAAGTGGTGCCGCTGAGAAGGCGGGAATAAAAGCCGGCGATCGAATTGTCGCTTATGATGGAATTGAGAATCCCACTTGGATGCGAATACAGGAAGACACACTTCTGATTCCTGAAAAGCAAGTGCTGATTTCAGTGGAGCGTGACGGAAAAAGGGTTGACCTGAAAATTACTCCGACTAAATTAGTGCGCGATGGTAACTATTTCGGCAGCCTGGATATTTCGCCGGAGTTAGGTGTGGAGCCGGTTGTGGTTAGATCGCTTGAAGAAGGTATGCCGGCTGCGAAATCGGGTCTTCAAAAGGGCGACCTGATAACTTCCGTCAACGGTAAGCCGATTCGGAATGGTCAGGAAATGAAGGGTTTTGTTGCTGAGGCGAAAGATTCGCCGATCAAATTGGTTGTAAACCGAAACGGTAAAAGCCTTGAGATAGAAACGACGGCTGAGAAACGCGGTGAAGAATGGCTCGTAGGGATTGGATTTACCAGCCAGCTAGCTTCAGCGATGGAACCGGTTGGGATCGCAGGCGCTGTAGACTTTGCATTTCAGTCAAATTGGCGCATCCTCCGTTTAACGGGAAAAGCGTTTGGACAAATGTTTTCGGGTGAGCGTTCGGTGCGGGAAGGCGGTGTTGCGGGTCCGATCGGGATTGTTCAGATCATCGGACAG
>JBGTGX010000145.1:0-7438 GCA_041746475.1 Pyrinomonadaceae bacterium
TCTTTAGGTTGTCAGTATTAGATTTCTTATCGCGGCCTCAAAACACAAATTTATTGACATCACATTCTTAGGCGCATAAAATCAGCTTAACAATAATGTCGTGAAGAAAAATACTCAGCCAGTTACCGTTGAACGAATAAAGGAAACTCATTCGGAAAGATTCGAAGAAATCCGCACACGCCTTAGGGAATTTGAAGGTCTTTGGAAAAACGGGTCCGATGAGCAGCTTTGGGAGGAAATGGTTTACTGTTTCTTTACGGGGGGCTGTTCCGCAAAAATGGGACTTCGGTCAATCGAGGCCGTGAAATCTCATTTAATGGCGGGGTCTCATGAAGATGTTATGAATGCGTTAGTTGGAAGACATCGATACCCGCGAGCAAGAGCCCGCTATGTGATTGCTTCAAGAACCTTTCTGGAAGAGCATTGCCGCATGCGTTTGAGACAGAAGCTTTCAGGGTTCGATGACAACCATGCGCGTCGAGATTGGTTAGTAAAGGAGAAGGGGATAAAGGGTTTAGGTTATAAAGAGGCGAGCCACTACTTACGAAATATCGGTTTGAAAGGTTACGCGATCTTAGATAAACACGTCCTGAATTGTCTGTCCGAACTCGGAATAATTGAAAAGCCGAAGCCACCAAATACGCGTTCGAAGTATCTAACGATTGAGAATCAACTTAAAAAATTTGCTGACCAGATAGATATTGACTTCGATGAGATAGACTTAGTTCTATGGTCTATGAAGACGGGCGAAATTCTAAAGTAGGGATGAAGCCCGCCGCTAGATCGTTTTAAGGAGTACGGAGAATGACTTTTAAAATCGCGCAGCAAGGTAGTTTGAGGAATCCCCCCGTTTTGATCGGCCTTTTGGTTCTGGTTTGCATATTTTCATTAAGTTTCTCAGTGTCCGCAGTCTCCCCGGATGATGTCCAAAAAACTGACTTCTCAGACGTCAAAAAGCAGATAAAGCAAGCAAAAAAACTTGCACGGAAAGGCAACACGCCAGAAGCCGAGAGAATTCTTAAAGGGGTGATCGCTAGCAACCCGCAAAATTCCAGTGCCAAACTCGAATTGGCTTACATCCGGTTGAAGAAAAAGGATTTAATCACGGCATTCAATTATTCCTTCGAAGTAGTTCGGGCTGAACCGGAGAATTCCTTTGCGTTTGCGGTGCTTGGGGCGGTTTATCTTTCGGCGGGAAATTTTACGGATGCGCGCCGATTGCTTGCAAACGCAGTTTTCCTTGATAAGCGGGAGGCTCTCGGATGGGCCGGTTTGGGAATGTTGGACTTCTACGAGAACCGGGTTTCGGACGCAATACTGAACCTCAGGGAAGCGGAGCATCATGACTCGCGAGAACCTGATTTTGTTTTTGCACTTGCTCAAGTTTCTGCCCGGGCCGAAAGGTACAAGGAAGCGGCAGATGCATACACGCGTTTTCTTCGAATTTCGCCTCCGACCGATTCTGAAAGGCGTGAACGTATTAAAGGGCTGATCCGGTTCCTAAAATACCTTGGGAGTAAACAATCGCTTTACGAACTCGGCGGGGAAGATGAGACCGTGGTCGATATGAAGCTTGTAAATAATCGCCCGGTTATACAATTGAAACTTTCTAAGGACGGGGAGATATTAAACTTTGTGCTGGATACGGGATCAGGTATCTCAGTGATTTCGAACAAAACCGCCGAGAGATTGAAGATCAAGCCGATCACGCACGGTGGCGTCGCAAGAGCACTCGGCGGAGACGGGAAATTTGACATAGTTTATGGGTTTCTTCAAAAGGTCTATTTGGGAGATGTCAGAATAAGAAATATTCCCGTGTACATTCGAGAATTTCACAACAAAAAAGAAGACGTGGACGGCTATATTGGGCTTTCGCTAATTTCTAAGTACATTACAACGATTGATTATGGCAAGCAGACCTTTGCGTTAGCCAAGAAAGATTCTGAAATAGCAGAAAGCAGGGCAAGCAAAGGGACGTCGCTTCCACTTCGACTTACCTCGAGTGGATTTTTAAGTGGTGAAGTTCAGCTTCAGGGAATCGAAACTCCTTTAAATTTTATAGTTGATACAGGAGCAAGCGTTTCGGTGATTTCGAATGATCTTGCCGGAACCCAGCAATTAAGTGGGTACGAATCCGATGAGACGATGCGCGTGATAGGAGCCGCCGGAATTACCGAAAACGTTCCGTCATTTTTGCTTCCACGAATAACTGTCGGTGAATTCTCGCGAAGGGACCTTAAGGCGATCGCGCTTAATTTGGATTTGATTAACGAAACTTCGGGTTTTCAACAGGCGGGTATTCTTGGCGGTAACTTTCTGAGAAATTATAGACTGATCTTTGATTTTAAGAGGTCAAGGGTAACATTTATTCCGCACGGACTATAAAATTTGTGTCGAATTTGCTTTTTTGTGCGTAAGGCTTAGGTTTTAGTTTTGCTTAAAAGTTTGCGAAACTAAGACCTTATTAATTTTAAGCGCACTTTTATGAAGAAAAGCTTGTATATTGAGACATCGGTCGTTGGCGCCTACCTTGATAATGGCGAGCCATTTCGCCGTGATCTAACGATTCGTTGGTGGGAGCACGAATTAGGAGAATACTCAGTTTACTCTTCAATTCTTGTAAAACGCGAGTTGGAGTGCCTGGCAGAACCACATAGAACGAGTTATTTGAATTTGATAAAGCGGATGGAAAGTCTTGAATTAGCAGAGGAGGTGGCAATTCTCGCTGAGGGGTATATTTCACGAGGAATATTTCATCGTAAATATATTGGAGACGCTTTGCACGTTGCTTTAGCATCGTTTTACAAAATCGATTATTTAGTAACCTGGAATTTCGGTCACCTCGCAAATGTGCGGAAACAGGCACGAGTGCGGTTATTTAATACAGCCGCGGGATTCTATGTACCCATGATCGTCACGCCGGAATTTCTGGTTCATACGCTTTAGTATCTAGAGTATCTAGAAATCGGTGATTTTGACCAATTGTAAATTTAATTGGATACCGAAATAAAATATTTATGTATCGACGTCCAAAATTTCTCGAAATACTCTTAGAAATTCGCGAACAAATGTCACGAGAAGTGGATTACGACGTCGATCTCTACGCAGAAATGGTCCGATCCGGAAAAATTTCTCAAGATCATGAGCGATATTCGCTAAATGGTGGAACTAACGGCAGGGGTATTCCTAAGAACGAGAAAACTGATAGGAATAAATTGTAAGTTTTAGAACTTCTCTGGTTTTATGCGGCGTTTTTACATTGCGATAATATTATTGTTACTAGCAGGGATTGGTGTCGCCGGTTCTTACTATTTTAATCAATACTGGATTCATCGCTATGACGATCTGATCAGAAGACAAGCAAATGTATATAGGCTTGACGAACATTTCGTATGGAGTGTGATTTACGAGGAGACATATTTCAGAGCGTGGCAAATCGGCGCAGATAATGAAATAGGGTTGATGCAGGTGACTCCGTTGGTTGCAAGAGAATGGGCAGCTAAAACGGGGCTAAGAGAATTTGAAAAAAAGACTGCCGAAAATGTGCAGGAGTTTTTGAAAGATCCTGAGCGAAATATTCAAGTTGGGGCGTGGTATCTCGAAAGCATCAGTGAAAAATATCGAGATTTTCCCGGGCAGAAAGCAATGACACTAGCTGCCTATAATGCCGGCGCGAGTCGGGTTGAGGAATGGACGAAAGATGCGGACGCTTTCAAACTATCGGAGGAAGAATTTATCGGCCGAATAAGAATTCCTTCGACCAAAGCTTACGTGACCTCGATTCTGAAACGTTATCAGGATCAGGAAAAATAAGTTACGCGCTTTCCGCTTCGTCTATGAAAATCCTTACAGCCGATTATCTCGTTACAGCATCCGATCAGACTTTAATTAATGGCGGTGTTGTCGTAAACCAAGATAAAATCGTTGCGGTGGGAAATCGGGATGACCTAATTGAAAGTCACCCGGATGCTCATGAAAGAAATTTTGGCAATTCAGTCTTGATGCCGGGCCTGGTCAACTCACATTCGCATCTCGAGCTCAGCGTTTTGCGAGGTTTTCTTGATAAATATGACGACGATTTTGCATCCTGGCTTATCAAACTTACCAAAACACGGGCCAATTTCTTAACTGATGACGATTTAAAAACTTCTGCGCTGCTCGGGGCGACGGAGGGATTACGTTCCGGTATAACAACTTTCGCCGATATAGGTCGTTTCGGCGAAGCTGGTTTCGAAGCACTGAAAAGTACGGGCCTCCGCGGCATACTTTTCCAGGAAACGGAGTTTTCGCCGGATAATAAGACCGCCGACAAAGATTTTAATAACCTGATCGAAAGGTTTTTTCGATTAAAGGAAAATGAATCCGAGCTTGTAGGAGTCGGAATCTCGCCGCATTCGCCGTATACGGTAAGTAAAAGGCTGTTTGAAAAGATTGTCGAGTTTTCACTGAAAGATGACATTCCGATAGCTATTCACGCTTCCGAATCGGCAAACGAAGAACTTCTAATGAAACGCGGGGAAGGTTTTTTTTCCGAGATCTATAAAAAAGAAAATGTTTCATGGGAAGTGCCGAATTCTTCGTCGATCGAATACCTAAAACGGATTGGCGTGCTTGACACAAAACCGCTTCTTGCTCATTGTGTGAAAGTTTCGGAATCCGACATCGATTTAATTGCTAATAGCGAAACACGAATCGCGCATTGTCCGAAATCCAACGCAAAACTGGGACATGGGATTGCCCCGTTTTCCAGTTTCCTGGATAGAGGGATCAGAGTTGGCCTGGGAAGTGATTCGATGGCTAGCAATAACGCATGTGACCTCTTTGAAGAAGCGCGTTTCGCGGCGCTCGTTTCTCGGCTGAGCGAAGGGGGAAGATTCATACATTCCGAGGAAATAATAAAAGCTGCAACGATAGGCGGAGCTTCTGCTCTCGGAATGGAAGATCGTATCGGCACTCTCGAAATTGGCAAACAGGCTGATATAATTGCAATATCGCTCGACAATTTTTCGCAGACGCCAGCGTATGAGCTATTCTCGGCTTTAGCATTTACAACGAGCGCACGCGATGTTGTTTTTACAATGGTTGCCGGAAAACAACTTTACGACGGCGGCAAATGCAAAACGGTTGATGAGGATGAACTTATCCGGAAGGTAAAAACAATCGCAAAAAAAATAAAATAGAATAATTACAGCAATTATATGAGTGAAAAATTTGAATTAGCCGGCAAATCATTTGGCTCGCGGTTGATCATCGGAACCGGGAAGTATCGAAGTTTCGACGAAATGAAATCAGCCCACAAGGAGTCCGGCGCGGAAATGGTAACCGTCGCGGTAAACCGTGTGCCGCTTGACGGAAAGGTAGAATCGTTTCTTGATCACCTTGACCCAAAAATGCAGATCCTGCCAAATACTGCCGGATGCTACGATGCAGAACACGCGATTCGAACTGCGCGTCTGGCCCGGGAAGCACTTCAAACGAAATGGATAAAACTCGAGGTGATCGGCGACGAAGTGACACTTTTACCTGACAACGAACAGACCTTGGAAGCTGCGAAAATACTTGTCGATGAGGGGTTTATCGTTTTGCCGTATTTTTCTGACGATTTGATAATGGCGAAAAAACTGCTCGATGCGGGATGTGCCGCCGTTATGCCGCTCGCCGCACCGATCGGCTCGGGGCTTGGTGTCCAGAATCCGGCAAATTTGAAAATAATGCGAGAACAGCTCCCCAATGCAACAATAATTGTTGACGCGGGGGTCGGAACGGCATCCGATGCGGCGATCGCAATGGAACTTGGTGCAGACGCTATATTGATGAACACGGCGATTGCCGAAGCCATGGATGCGGCGAAAATGGCTCGTGCGATGAAGCTCGCCGTAGAAGCCGGAAGGCTGGCCTTTGAATCGGGCAGGATGCCAAAACGCTTGTATGCGAGTGCGTCGAGTCCTATTGAAGGTGCCATCAAGTAGGTAAATGTGACGTGACGAGAGGTAAGAAAATCGATCTGAAAAAGCGTTTGACAATATTAAAAGTTTTTTCGATTTCAATATTTCTTGTATTACTGATTCTTGGGTGCTCGGAAACCGATTCGACCGGAAAGAAGAGTTTCGTTATTGCTGACAGCAAATCTTATGAGGCATCTCTTTTTCGAGCGAATTGCGCCATCTGCCATGGAAACGAAGCTTATGGGAAAATGGTTGATGGCAAGCCTGTTCCTGCTCTTCGTTTTGGCGATGCTGCAACAAAATCTGAAGAGGAGATCTATCAGCAGATCGCACACGGGAAATTACCCATGCCATCGTTTCAGAATCAGTTGACTGAACAAGAGATGCGAAATATGGCAAGGTTTGTAATGCGAGATTTGCAGGGACGAAAAGTGGGGAAATGATATGAAAATTTTAGTAACAGGGGCAAGCGGGTTGGTTGGCCGCGAGTTAGTACCAGGTTTAAGGAAAATCGGGCATAAAGTATTTACACTTTCGCGCAAGCCTGCCGGCGAACCGAATGAAGTTAGTTGGGATCCGGAAAAAGGTTTTGAAACCGAGGAATTCGAAAAGCTTAAAGGAATCGATACGGTGATACATCTGGCGGGTGAGAGCGTCGCGGACGGCAATTGGTCTGAGGAAAAAAAGGCGCGTATTCGTGACAGCCGTGTGATTGGAACTCGCACTCTTGTTGATGCACTCGGGAAACTGAAGAATCCGCCGCGGGTATTTATCTCAGCGTCGGCCATCGGATTCTATGGGGACCGCGGAGACGAAGTACTGACCGAAACGAGCGAAGCCGGCGAAGGGTTTTTGCCGGAGGTATGCAAAGAATGGGAGGCGGAAGCTCAAAAAGCGGAAGATTTTGGTGCCCGGGTTGTATGCGCACGAACGGGTATTGTCTTGTCTAAAGATGGCGGTGCACTCGGACAAATGATCACACCATTCAGCTACGGCGTCGGCGGAGTGGTCGGAAGCGGCAACCAGTATATGAGCTGGATAGCGCTGGCAGATTTGGTGAAGCTTTATATTTTTCTTGTAAATAATGATTCGGTAGAAGGGATCGTTAACGCAACAGCACCAAACCCGGTGACGAATGAGGAGTTTACGAAAACACTTGGAGGGGTAATTAATCGCCCTACAATAATTCCGATTCCGGGATTTGGAATCAAACTGATCTTTGGAGAAATGGGTGAAAGATTGCTTCTCGAGGGTGCTCGCGTCCTTCCACAAAAAATTAAGGATGCAGGATTTGAATTCGAATATCCCAAGCTCGAGGCCGCGTTAAAAAAGGCACTTGAATAAGACTTTCCGATGAAACTTTGGCTGGCAAAAAATACGGAAGTTCCGATGCGGGAGCAGCTTGTGACGCAGATAAAACTTGGGATAGCGAGCGGCGATTTGCAAGTTGGCGAAAAACTCCCAAGCCGACCGGAGATTGCGCGGCGTTTTAA
>JBGTGX010000146.1:0-2014 GCA_041746475.1 Pyrinomonadaceae bacterium
TTTTTCAAGCTACGGTCAACGCTATTGAATTCATTGATCGATGTTTCCAAGACTTCCGCCGAGGGAATCTTGGCAAACTTCGCTTTCATTAATGTTTCGGTTGGTTCGTTAATATAATCGCGTAATTCGATCGAACGATTATCGAGTACATTTTCCGAGATGAATGGAAAAAATTTATGGACCATTTGACGGTAATCCTCCCCGCCCGAAGCCAAAACAAACTGCCGATCGTTTCCTCGTATCGAAGTTCGATACCGATAAAAAACACTACCCCCTCGCTTAATCGCTCTCAGAGCCTGCGTTTCCACCTGTTCTATCTCGTCGATCTCGAGGCTGTTGTTTGAGTTGTTGATCCAAGCCCAAAGCGCCGGCATCAAGCCTGTTCTGGTGATACGTTGTCCATCAAAGATTATTCGGTCAGTCAAAATAAAGAGAGGAATTAGTATCCAACTTGCCGCGAAAAGAAAGATGGCGGCGAAATCGTATTGCAGATAAATCAGGAATCCGGTGAAAAAGGTTGCAAGAAATAGTGCAACAAAGTAGCTGTTTGGAGTGACCCTTATTTTTACTGATTTTTTAGTGAGTTCGGCAATTATCGTTTTCTCGCCGGCAGAAAAATCATTAGTTTTTGTTGGTACAATTTCGTTCAAGTAAACCTCTCGTCGGTCGGATACTAAATAGAAATACCTAATTGAAGCGTTTATTTCAAGTTTGGACAGGAAAAATCACTCAGTAGGGGTAGTTATTCTAGGAATCAACAAAAAGAGGGCGTTTGCCCTCAATAGCCTTCAATATTTCAGCTTATCGTCAGCATTCAACTTGCAGGGGAGAGTTCGGGTTCCTTAATTTCTTTTGCTCTTTCCGGCGCAATTTGTTGAAGCTTTTCTTTCGCGTCGGCAGCTGTTCTCGATAGTGGAACAGGCATTTCGTCAGAATCTCTTAATTCATTAGCAGTTTTGGCGATGCTGAAATAGAGATCAGCTGCTTCCTTTGTCTTACCCTGCTTTTCGTAGATCTGTGCGAGCTCAAAATCTATAGTTTCCTTCGCAATAACGGTATCCCCCGAATTCGACAGCTCTTTGTAATATTTCACTGCTTCGTCGAGCTTGCCCTCTCCTGCTTTTGCTTGCGCGAGAGCAAATTTCGATAACCCTGCTACGTCACCGCTTCCTGAAGCCAGAGTTTCCAGTTCTTTAATGCCGGCCGATCGATCAATAACCAATCGATTGGTAGCAATAAAATACTGCGCCTTTTCTTTAAATGGGCTTCCATAATTATCTGCGACAATCTGAAATTCCTTTACCGCAGCCTCCGCCCTAGCCTTTTCGGTCTTAAAAACTTTTGTTGTTGATCCGGCAGGAAGCGGTGCGTCGGTTACCATAGCCTGCGAAGTTTCAATAGCTTCACCGAGCGCAGTTTGGGCAGCATTATTCGTACGCCGATTCCAGGTGTAGAAAATTCCGGCCAGAACGGCTAAGACAGCAATCGCCGCCAATCCGTACATGATATTTCTACCTTGACCCTCAAGTTTCGAGCCCAATTCTTCTAAACGACTTCCAACATCCTTTTGGAATTCGTCACGGTATTGCACCTTCCCCTTCTCGTCCGACTCGGGTGCTTCGACCTTCGGTAAAGGCTGTCTCGTTTTTCTGCGGTTTTTCTTTCTAAATGACATCTTAAAAAAATTGCAATTTCTTCTTGCTCGTTCGTTATATAATTAGCTTTCTGATTTTCTAGGTAAAGTAATAAACTTAACGTAAAATCAGGGTTAGAGCAAGGTTAGGAAGGTGAAAATTAGGCGAAAAAATAAAATCGCAACTTTTCAAACCTTATTTGGGAACAAAAAAGAATACACGGTGTCTAAGGTATAGTTCGCAGGATAAGCGGATGAGCAATTTGAAAAACCTTGAGATGCGCGGAAATGGGGAACCAGGCAGGAAATGCTCTTCAGCAAGTCAATTACATTTGACGAAGAAGATTTAGGTAAAATCGCGTTGGCGACCGACATGAATTC
>JBGTGX010000147.1:0-21074 GCA_041746475.1 Pyrinomonadaceae bacterium
AGATAGATAATATCGAAAGAAATCTCTTACTCATACAAATCCTCCATGGCTAAATTTAGGCCGAGGCCTGGTAAATGTTTTAGTTGCGAAAGTGCAATTGCATTATGACATAACGTTTTATTAACGGAAACCTTCTTGCAATAACATCGGCTTATGACGCTGGAACGGTCTTCTCGTTACAAAAATCTTCTTAATCTCAATTTCGCTGGAAGTTACAAGAATTTACTCTTGTTAGATTTTATAAACTGAATTGCGCCATTTGTAAAGTAAATTTATTCTCGCTCGGCGAAATAAGGATTTTGGATAGATTTCCGGGCGAAGTATTCTCAATCTTTGTAACCTTATCAAAGCCTTCGATACTGCCTGTGGTTTCCTGTCCAAAAACTGCGGCCGCCGAATAAAACATCGCGATCAACAGTAGAAAAATTCCAAAGATCGATTTCTTTTCCATTTTTTGCTCCTTCACAAAATTCCCTCCTGGCAACAATTCTGGCTTACGGCGAGCAATAAAATTTGGCGAATTCCAGCTAATTTGTTATTCAAAATAAAATCAGCCGATGGGTAACTTACCCAATTTAAAGCAATCTTGTGTTTTCAGTGTCCCGATATTTTGAGAAATGCCCTGCGCAGGCTAAAACAGCAATCCGATCGGCACGCTGTCCAATCAACCCTAAGCTTGTCAAGCGATAAGCACAATTCTTCAGAATTTCGGATATCTTTCCAAAATCTTATTGTTTTTGAAACCTGCAATATCGTGATAATTTCAGGTTTTTCAATAGATTATTAAGATTTTGATCGCCGATAAATCGGCAAAGAAAATCGTGACCAAAAACGCGTCTGCTAACGCAACTTTAGTGCCATTAAATGTGCTTCTACGCAGGAACTGTAGGCTAGAAAACATTTTTGGGAGAAGATATTTACTTTAACGTAATATGAACTCATCCAAATCTTATTTAATGTTTTGTTGACATTCTTATTGTTAATAGAGCCAAGGTTTAACGCATTCCGGATTAGAATAAGATAATTTTTCGCATCGTCAGGCAACACCTTTTTATATCTTGAAGATTTTCAATAAAAACAGTAAATTTGCAGGAAAACTTTCGGTAAAATTATGAATTTATATTCCGTTCGAAAATTATCTTATTCAAATGGAAAAGGCATTTTCAAATGCACCACTACTTGTTTTCTAAGAAATTTATCGCTTTGGATTTTGCTTTTTTTCATTTTTTATTTTTCATTTCTTTTATCGGTCAACGCACAAACCGATTCGAATCAGGTTTATTACAAACAAGGTTTTGACAACATTTATCAACAAGATTTTGCCGCCGCCGTCCGGTCATTTCAGCAGGCACTAAAAATTTCTCCCGAAGATGACAATTCCAGACGCGGATTAGCGATAGCACTCGTCGGTGTTGAAAGATTTGCAGAAGCCAGCCGTGAGATCGCCAAACTTCTCGCTCTTTCTCCAAAAGATTCCGATCTACTTGAACTTTCCGCTAAAACTTTTTGGCAGCAAAAAAGGTTTGTAGAGGCGGAAGCCGTTATCAAAAGACGTTTGGGACTAGAAAATGTAAAAGCCGAGAACTGGGCAATTTACGGTGATATTTTGGATGCTCAGAGAAAAACGGTTGAAGCTATAAAGGCCTACAAAAGTGCTCTCAAAACGCTTCCCGATTCGGTTGATTATCGTTATGCACTCGGTGCTTTATACTGGAAAATTGTCCGCTTTGAGGAAGCCGAACGCGAATTTTTGGAGATTTTGAAAATAAAGCCTGAAGAACCGCGTGCTTCATTTAATTTGGGAGATATTTATTTAAGCCGAGGCGAAGCTCAAAAAGCAATTCCATTTCTGGAGACAGCAGCCGAGAGTTTCCCGGAAGAATATGATGTCCATTTTGCTTTGGGTCGTGCATTCCTGAAAAATAGTAATTTTGATAAAGCTGTTGAAGAATTGCAGCTTGCGATAAAACTTCGTTCCGAAATTGCCGAAGGTTATTATCAACTCGGTATCGCCTTACAAAAACTCGGCAGACGCAGTGAAGCAAAAGCTGTCTTTGAGAAAGTAAAAGAGCTGAAAAAATCCAAGCTTGAATCTGAAAAATTACCGAAGAATCAATAAAGGCAGCCCGTGAAAATTTCACGGGCTGCCTTCAACTGATTTGGAATAAATACTAAAAATAGAGTTTAATTCCAAATTGGAATTCACGCGAAAGCCGTGTGCTTGTCGGTCTGCCGAAAGTTGAATTAATGCTCAAAGGTCCGGCTGTCGGCAAAACCCTTGAAATTCCCGTAAATTGAGTGTGGTTGAAAAGATTGAAGCTTTCCGCCCGAATTTGCAGATAGGCTGTCCGTTCAGTATTAAAATAAAACTGCTTGGACAGTGCCAGATTGGTCTGATTGCGTCCGGGCAGGCGTGCGAATGAACGCCGAGCATTTCCGAATTCACCTGTCGGTGCAGGCTCAAAAGCCGTCGGATCAAAAATAAACGGCAAACCCGTCGCGGGATCAACTGATCCTGTCAGACCGCTATTCGGATCGCTGATAACATTCGGATATAAACCGCGTGTGCCGCTCAAAGTGCTTGCAACTTCAACACGAGCAACCGGAGCTCCCGATTCGATATTTGTTATGCCTGAAACTTGCCAACCTCCGAGAAGCAAACGCGCTGCCGCATTTTCCGACTTGCGGAAAAACGGAATTTCATAAACGTAGCTGGCACTGAAAATATGCGGACGCGAAGTTCTGGCAATCGCATATTCTGGTTCTAAGTTAAATGCGTTTTGCGGTTCGTCAACCGCATCGCGGTCATTGGTCGAATCCGTCAGAGCTTTACTCCAAGTGTAAGCCAAAGTTACCGTAAATCCCTTCGGAAGACGGTAATTGAACGACGAAAGTAAGCCGTGATATCGTGATATTGCACTCGTTTCTTGATAACGAATTGTCGAAAAGCCTAAAAAAGGAACGATTCGTCCAACCAAATTAGTTCCGACAGCAACAGTATCGGCAGGAGTTACAAAATTCAAATTTCTGCGTCGAATCAGCTTATCGCCTTTTGTGCCGACATAGCTGATTTCAGCAACTGCATTTTTGAAAACTTCTCTTTGAATTCCCAGAGACCATTGCTGAGTTTCGGGCGTTTCAAAATCCGGTGCAATCGCAACGACAAAAACTCTCGGCAAAGTTCCGGGAGGTGTTCCCGCCCCGGGATTGTCAAATGTTATGACATCAGATGTTGTGCTTGTAAAGCTGGCTGACGGGCTGAATTGAGGGGTCAAAAATGCCGCCTGCTCAAAGATTCCGACTAATGCTTGATCATAATAGAATCCGTAACCTGCACGAACTATTGTTTTGCCGTCTTTGAAAGGATCCCAGGCAATTCCGACACGTGGACTGAAATTGTTGAAGTCTTTCGGATTAATCGAACGCCCGAAACGGGATGTGCTGTTGGCGATGCCGATTCCGTTATCTCTGCTAAAAAATGCCGGATTAAACGCCGTGCAAGCCGTGTTGGCACAAGCCGTGTTCGGATTAACAGGGTCATAGAGAAATGGATCGAATGATCCGAGTTGGTCATTTTTATCATACGGCGGAACAAAGTATTGATATCTGAGTCCTAAATCCAAAGTTATATTTGGTCTGACCTTCCATGTATCCTGAACAAAAAATTCTCGTCTCCCGAAACGAAGATTTACGCGAAAGTCTGTCTCCGACTCCGAATAATTGTTGGCACGTCCCAAAAGGAACGAACCGAAACCCAAACCGGTTGTTGAAACAGCAGCACCGTTAAATACACCGCGAGTTTGTATCGAACTAAAGCCGAATGAGCCTTGCGTCGAATTTCCGGTGTTTTCATTTTTGATTTCGGAAGTAAATTCACCGCCGAATTTTAGAACGTGGTTTCCTTTTGTCCACGTTAAAGTGTCGCGGAAGCCCGAACTCGCATACTCAATACTAAAGCCCTGCAAAGAACCGATTGTGCTGAAACCGGTTCCTGTGATTGAGGGGATGGCATTATTATTATTTTCAGGGTAAAATTCTTGAATACCGGTGGCATTTGCATAATCGGAACGCCTGCCGTTACCGATTAAATCCGAAGAAATTTCATTTGCCGAAAAATTGTAACTAAATTCATTAACGATATTGTTTGAAAATACTCCCGTGTATGAAATTGCCAAAATTTTTCCCGGAACCGTAGTTTTTGTTGTAGCAACATTCGGCAAAGCGATGCCTTGGAATAATCCGCCGGGTTCTTCCGTATCACTCAAATCCTGCGTGTAACGCCCATAGATTTTATGATTGCTGTTAAAATTATGGTCTATTCTGAATACTTCCTGCCGCGTATTACTTACGCTAGTCGGACTAAACGTAAAACCGGTTGTTCCGCTGTTAGGCAGAGGATATGCGGCTAAAAGCCCCAAAGCACGTTGATCAATATCGCCCGTAGGAATAACATTATTAGCATACGGGCGATTATCACTCGGACGGAAAACCTGATTTTGTCTAACCTGAACCAAATTTCCCGCCGTATCGAATGCTTGGAAAGGAGTTGCCCCCGCCGCCGTGCAGTTGGTCGAAATAGTTGTTCCGTTTTGCTGAATGCAGAGAGGATTACCTAAAAATGCCGACAAGTCGCCGTTCCTTTGTGCTGCGGTCGGAACAGTTGAATTAGCCGTCGTAGTTTGTCTGCTTATTCGACGGGCTTCCAATGAAACAAAGAAAAATGTTTTATTTCTTCCATTATAAAATGCAGGTCCGCCTTCTCCGAATCTCGGCAAAAACACCGGACCGCTGAAAGTTCCTCCAAAATTATGATACCGAAGTCTTGGAACATCAGCAATTGGATCACCGTTTGTATCTCTGCCAAGCCGATTATTGAAAAATGTGTTTGCGTTAAAAGCGTCATTTCTGGCAAATTCATAAAGCGTTCCGCTGAATTTGTTTCCGCCGCCGCGTGTAACGATTATTACAGCTCCGCCGCCGCTTCTTCCGACTTCAGCCGTGTAGTTTGAGGTTAAAACTTTAAATTCCTGTATAGAGTCAACCGTCGGTGTCGAAAGCAGAGTGATGTTCGAGCCGACATCAACATTATTGACACCGTCAACCACATAATTTACCGCGTTTCTCCGAAGACCGTTGATTGAAATATCAGTCCGGCTCGTTAAACCGAAATTCGATTCGTCGTCAAGATCAGAGCTAACTCCCGGAACTGTTTCCAAAAGCCTTATAAAATTACGATTATTTAAAGGCAATTCCGTTACCTGATTGCCGGAAACGAGCGTCTGTCCGACGGAACTTTCCTGAATCAAGGGCGGCTCATCCGTTATAATAACCGTTTCCGTAGGTTCTCCGACCTCTAAAACTAAATCAATCGGACGACGATCTTTTACGTTTAATTTTAAACTGACGATCGTTTTCTTAAATCCGGTTTGTTCTGCCGAGACTTCATAATCACCCGGCGAAAGCGGATAAACCGTGTAAATACCGGATTGATTACTTTTAACTTGTCTTGTTTGTCCGGTTGCCGTGTTTTTAACTATAACCGTAGCATTTTGAATTGCCGCACCCGTTGAATCCAAAACCTGTCCCGTTACAGTTGCGGAGTTTTCATCCTGAGCAAAAGTTAAACAACTCAAAATCATAATGAAAATGAAAGTTAAAATGCCAATTCTACTTGTAAATAAATTCAATGATTTCATCATTTTTCCGTCCTCACCTATTTAAAGTTTCCTCACCTAATCAAACCGAATCTATAAGTATTTCTTTCAGTTCCCCCCAAAACCTTAAGCATTGCTTATAGCTCTTTGCAAACTAACATTGTTTTTCAAAACCGCAAATGTCTACTCAATTAAATTCTGGATTATATTTTGGACAAAGAATATTAAATTATTTATAAACCTGTTCACTTTATTTGTAAAGAGAAAATTTAGCCTTGCGTGATCTGAACTCTTCTAAATCAGATTTCAAAATCTCTCTTGCCCTATTATCTAAATCTCCCTGCTTAACTGCATCAAAAAATACTTGATTGACAAGTAAGCGATTATAGTTATCAATCTTCCAATCTTGCGGAAAATTTGTTCGTAGAGCCAAGGCAATTTCAAGCCCGGTTTTGACAGGCTCAAAAGCAATTCTATCGGCGATAATTATGTTGATTCCAAAACATTCTTCTCCCTTGAAAACGGAAGATTTCGGGGTAAATTTAACCGGAACAAATCGAACTCCCGGTAAGTTTTTTTGATTTACATATGCCGCTAGTTTTTGTCCGTCCAACCACGGCGAACCGATAATTTCAAACGGTGTGTCCGTCCCGCGCCCGACCGAAAGGTTCGTAGTCTCAAGCAAACCGATTCCCGGATAAAGAGTGGCCTCTGTTAACGAACGCATGTTGGGCGAAGGATTTATCCATGTTTGATTTGTTTCGTCAAACCACATCGACCGCTTCCATCCTTCCATTTTTACGATCGAAAGATTTGTGGCGATCTTCCGTTCCGCATTCATCAATAGCGCGAGTTCTCCAACCGTCATTCCGTGCCTAACCGGAATCGTATGCGGCGCAACAAAAGAAAGTTTGTCCTCATCGGCAATTGGTCCCTCGATATCAATACCGTTGATCGGATTAGGACGATCTAAAACAAAAACTTTAACTTTCGCCTTCGCTGCTTCTTCCATCACATAGCGAAGCGTTGAAATATAGGTGTAAAAGCGCGTTCCGATATCCTGAATGTCAAAAACGATCGCATCGAGTCCCTTTAGTTGTTCGGGTTTCGGTCGGCGTGAATCTCCGTATAAAGAATAAATCGGCAAACCGGTTTTCTCGTCAATCGAATCGTTGATCTTTGATTGGTCGAGTTCACCACGTATGCCATGTTCCGGTGAAAAAAGCGAAACAAGCTTTACGTTTTTTGCTTCGTTTAAAACATCAATAGTTGATTTCGCCGCACGATTTCTTCCGGTGTGATTTGTAACCAATCCGATTTTCAAACCATCGAGCGTTTTGAACTTTTCCTTTTCAAGAACATCGATTCCGTTTAGGACGATTTGATTCTTGGGACTTTGGACTTTGGACGTTGGACTTTGGAAAGCACGTATTTGCGCGGCCACTTCCGAATAATATTTACTTTCAAAATCGCGTATTTGATCCCGTGAAATATCCATAATCGCCGAGGCAGCAACCGTCGAAACCTTCGCCCTAACATCGACTATATTTCCCTTCCCATCCGGATGAACTCGGTTTGATAGAAAAATTACAAACGTTTCGCTCAGAGGATCGATCCAAATTCCCGTGCCTGTAAAACCGGTGTGACCAAACGAACCAAGCGGAAAGAGTTCGCCGCGATTTGAGGAGAACGATGTGTCAATATCCCAACCCAATCCGCGAGTTTCACCTTTTTCCGAAATAACATTGGGACTCGTCATTAAAGCGGCCGTGGAAGGCGACAGCACACGTTTACCATCCAAAATCCCGCCGTTGAGAAGCATCTGACAATATTTCGCAAGATCATCGGCAGTTGAAAAAAGTCCGGCGTGTCCGGCAACACCCCACATTCTATGGGAGGTAGGATCGTGGACCTCTCCGCGCAATATTTCCGACGCACTATTGCAACCGCCATACGGTGTGCCGCCTAAATAACTTTGTTGACCGCACACATTTTCGGTAGGAGCAATTCTCTTCAACCATTCCGGATGAAGGATTCCTGCGTTGGGAATCTTGTTATGAGCCTCTTGTCGAATAAAATCTGAAAAAGGAAAAGCGCTCAACTGCTTCTTTTTTACAAAAACATCCAAAGTTGTTTCGGAAACTCTTTCAACTATCTCCCCAAGTACAATAAAACCGATATCCGAATAAACGAATTTGGTGCCTCTTAGATTTCGCAGTTTTTCTCTTTTTAGCGCGGCGAGCATTCCCTCTCGACCTGTCCATCTTTCCCCTAGGTCAAAATCGGGACGATAGCCTGATGTATGCGTCAGCAACTGCTGAACTGTTATCTTCTTCGCCTCCGGATCGTCAAGATCAGGAATAAAATCTCCAACCGTATCGCTTAAACGCAGTTTTCCCTGTTCGATCAGAATCATTATCGAAGTGGCTGTCGCAACAGGTTTTGTTAACGAAGCGAGGTCGAAGATCGTATCGGTAGTCATTTTCTCTATATTTGGTAAAAGCGAGCGGTTTCCGTATGCCTTCTTGAAAACAATTTTCCCGCGCCTTCCGACCAACACGACCGCGCCCGGCATCTTCTTTTCCGCAATCGCCTGCGTAACCAAACCGTCAATTTGGTTTAGCTTTTCCGACGACATTTGTACGGATTCAGCTGTTGACGCCGGGAGTGCTTGTGCACACAAAAGCGGTGTCATACCAAAAACTAAAGTTAGCAGTATGGAATATTTAAATATCGATTTCCTCATATCTTTTTCCCAGTTTGAGTTTTTACGTGCTATCGTATCAATAATTTTTTTCAATTGATCTAATTATTCTTCTATCTTGCAAATTAATTAAATGCAAACATTAGACCTGATAATTATTTTTGGCTACCTCATCGGCGTGACGCTTTTTGGCGTCTATTTCTCAAAAAACCAGGAAACGACCGAAGATTATTTTGTCGGCGACAGAAATGTGCCGTGGTGGGCGATCGCGGCCTCGATCGTGGCTACCGAGACATCGACGATCACCTTTATTTCAGTGCCGGGAATTGCGTTTGCGAGAAACGGAAATTTTGAGTTTTTACAACTCGTTTTCGGCTATATGATCGGTCGCGTTGTTATTTCACTGATATTTATTCCGCTCTATTTCAAAGGCGATCTCCAAACGGTTTACCAACTCTTGGGCGAAAGATTCGGCAATAAAGTAAAAATGCTGGCATCCGCAATTTTTGTCGTGATGCGAAATATTGCGGACGGAGTACGACTCCTCCTAACTGCAATCGTCCTCGCCGCCGTTTATGTAGCATTCCAGCCAAACGCAGATGCGACGACGGTGATCATCGGCTCGATCATTTTGCTCGGCGTAGTGATGATAATTTTTACATACTTCGGCGGAATGGAAGCAATCATCTGGGTCGAGGTCGTCCAGCTCGGAATTTATATAGGAGGCGCCGTCGCGGCGGGCTATGTGATATTGAGTCAGATTCCGGGCGGGTTTTCGCAAGTTTTGGAGATCGGTCATCAATATAATAAGTTTTCAGTCTTCGACTTCACTTTAGATTTCACAAAAACTTTCACATTTTGGGCGGGACTGATCGGCGGATGTTTTCTGACAATGTCCACACACGGCACCGACCAATTCCTGGTACAACGGTATTTATGCACTGATAAACCGGGAAGCGCGTCGTTTGCGCTGCTTTCAAGCGGCGCGGTAGTTTTAGGACAATTCATCGGCTTTTTATTTATCGGTGTTTTACTTTTCACCTTTTACGCTCCCTATGAATCGACCGAGTATGTAAAGGCTGGGGTTGCGAATTCAGGAATCGCAGGGACCTTTCCATTTACCGGAGGTGATCAGGTATTTCCGGATTTCATCACCAAACATATGCCCAGCGGATTGAGCGGCCTCGTTATCGCTGCAATTTTTGCAGCGGCTTTGTCGAGTTCGTTAAATTCTATCGCGGCAACATTTGTAAACGATCTATATAAACCGCTTAAAAAAAAGGTCACCGACAAACAAATATTACGCATTTCGCATTGGCTGACACTTCTTTTCGGTATCGTTCAGATAGTTGTCGCGCTCATTCTTATGAATTTTAACCGTTCAGCGCTAACTGTTGCGCTTTCGGTTGCTTCATTGATGAACGGACCTGTTTTGGGCGTTTTTCTTGTTGGTTCGTTTCTGCCCAAAGTTAAACAAAACGCCGCTCTTGGCGCAATGATCATTAGTTGTCTCGTAATGACTTTTGTTATCTTTCAGACTTCGATCGCATGGACTTGGTATGTTCTAATTGGAAGTTTAGTAACCGTTTTTTCAGCGTGGATCCTGAGTTTACTTATAAAGGATTGATAAGTAAGGGTAATTACGCTCCTAATCGTTCTCGATAGGTTCGCTCCTCTTAACACTTATGAAAATCGTATTAAAGACGACATTAATTCTGCTTTCCTTAGTAATTTTCAACGGCTTTTCCACGGCGGAGACGATCTTCCGCCCGGATTCCAAGGACTTCAAACAAGCTGACAAACTTCTCAGGAAAATGTCACTCGATGAAAAGATCGGGCAGCTCGTGCACATCGGTATCAACGCCCAATATATGAATCAAGACAGTGCCCAGTATCAGAGGCTAAAGAAACAGATCACGCAAAACAAGATCGGCGGCATTATAGTTTTTGTCGGAGGCGTTTACGAAACAGTACACTTGGTAAATCGCATGCAAGAGGGGGCAAACGTTCCCCTTTTGATCTCGGCGGATTTCGAAACTGGTGTAGGAATGCGGTTTTTCGATGCCGTAAATTTCCCTTGGAATATGGCGGTTGCCGCGACCGGCCAACCGGAATTTGCACGTCGAATGGGCATTATCACGGGGATTGAAGCGCGCGCTTTGGGTGTTCAGCAGGTTTTCGCTCCCGTCGTCGATATAAATAACAACGCTGCCAATCCAGTAATAAATGTACGGAGTTTTGGTGAAAATCCTCGTGATGTGGCGCGTTTTGGAAGCGCTTTCTCGGAAGGCTTGCAGGGCGAAAACGTTCTGGCAACGGCAAAACACTTCCCCGGGCATGGCGACACCGCAGTAGATTCTCACCGCGGATTGCCGGTAATTGACTTTTCCCGCGAACGCCTGGAAAAGACTGAGTTTTTTCCGTTCCGCGAGCTTGTCAAAAATGGCGTCGGTTCGGTGATGATTTCGCATATCTCAATGCCGCAGCTCGATAGCGAGCCTGTTAAACCACTCAAGGAATCCATCAAACCCGAATATACGGAAGAAGAAATTATTACGGAAAACACAACGATTCCGGCAACTCTTTCGCAAAAGATCGTTACGGGAATTTTGAAAAACGATATGAAGTTTGATGGGCTGGTCGTCACCGACGTGATGGATATGAGCGGGTTGACTAA
Organism: Pyrinomonadaceae bacterium; assembly: GCA_041746475.1. Lineage (GTDB taxonomy): Bacteria > Acidobacteriota > Blastocatellia > Pyrinomonadales > Pyrinomonadaceae > Aridibacter. The sequence goes on from JBGTGX010000147.1 coordinate 11,036, forward strand.
GTATTTCAAACAAGATGAGGCGGCGGTTCGGGCGATCTTGGCGGGCAACGATGTATTGCTGAAACCGGCCGATGCCGATTCAACGATTCGCGGAATACAGGCGGCAGTAAGATCCGGCAGGCTGAGCGAGAAACGAATCGAAGAATCCGCACGAAAAGTTCTTGCCTGGAAATATAAACTCGGACTTTTTAAAAGAAAAATTACCCCGCTAAACGAGATCGACAAGATCGTTTCGAGCCAGGCAACAAGAAAATTGGCGGATGAAATTGCAGAAAATGCAATAACGTTGGTGAAAAACGAAGATCAAATACTGCCTCTGAAACAAAACCAAAAGGCTTTGGTCTTGTGTATCACAAACGGCAGAGATATCGATTTTTCCGGTCGAACATTTACGAATTTGTTAAGGGCAAATGGCCTGGAGGCGGAAAGAATTGCTTTGGACGAACGTTCGAATGAAAAAGATATTGCGGAAGCCATTTTGAAGGCGAAAAAGGCAGATGTCGTAATCGCTGGCTTATTTGGCCGTGTTCGGACCGGCGCAAAAAATAGTGTTGGAATCCCTGAATCCGGTGAAAAGGCATTGCGTGAAATTCTCAAGGGCGACGTAAAAACCATCTCGATCGCATTTGGAAATCCATACCTGATCTTAGAATTTCCCGAAATGAAAAATTACATAGTTTCATATGGAGATATGGATTCTCTTCAGCGGGCGACCGCAAAAGCAATTATCGGAAACGCACAATTTCTAGGAAAATTACCGATTACGGTAGGAATGTTTGAGATAGGAACCGGACTAAGGGTAAAGTATTAAGCAAGAAGTCCTAATTTGGAAAAGAAGCCGATACAACTACTTAGAAGCTTTAAACTTTTTCTCCCTCTCGGCAAAATTCTCACCGCAAATTTTCGAAAACTCTTTCGCGATTGGTGAATAATAGCCTCCCCGCAAACGCGCTAACCCGAGGTCCCATTTAATTTCGGCACCCTCGACCCACCACGAAACGATTTTGCCTTTTGCAATATCGGCGGCAGAGCTTTTCGCACCCGCTATCCCGACACCCATATTGTTTTCGACCATTTTATTGATCGCCTCTTGCCGGGAAAGTTCCATGACGATATTTGGCTTTACGTCGTTGTCGTCAAAAAAGTCATCGATCATCCTGCGTGTGTTGCCGCCTTTTTCACCAAGTATGAGTTTTTCGCCCGCGAGTTTTACGGCGCTAATGTACTTTTCCTTTGAGAACGGGTGTTTGGGATGGGCGATCGCAACGATTTCGTCGCTGTACAGAAGTTCGGTCTGAATGTGAGTATTTTCAACGGGCAGTGAAATGAAAGCTACATCAATTTCGCCGTGCAATATCTTATCAACAAGTATCGAACTCGTTCCCGAGCTAACTGAAATTTCCGCGTTCTCATATTTTTTTCGGAGTTTTTCCAAAATTCCGGGAAGTTGCTCGGTAGCAAACATAGCCGACGCTGATCCAATTCTGATTCTTCCATATTCGGCACCGGCAATTTCCGCGAGCTCTTCGATCGCGGCGTCGTGCTCACGTAAAATCCGCCGCGCTCGTTCAAGTAGTTTTTCACCGGCCTCTGTAATCAAAACCCTCCGCGGAGTTCGGGTAAAAAGGGGTAACCCAACCTCCTCCTCAAGCTGCCGGATTTGCATCGAAACCGCCGCCTGCGTGACGTTGACGCGTTTTGCCCCAGCGGTAAAAGTACGTTCCTCGGCAATGGCCACAAATACTTTTAATTGTTTAATTTCCATATCCTTTTCTAAGCTGCCGCATGAGGTGCGTTTGCCGCGCTTATCGCAGAAATTCTAACACAAGATTTCGGGAAAAGCATCAATAATTCTTATCGCCAGCATAAGAAACTTTGATTCGAATTATAAGCGAAATGCCCGTAAATAAGAAATCGGTTATATGCTAAACTCGCATTTGAAAAATGGCGAAACGAAAACGAACCAGAAAATCTCACCGTCCTCCTCATGCCTTGTATTTAGGGGTGGACGGTGGCGGAACCAAAACTCAAATTGTATTAATAAACAACGATCGTGAGATTCTCGCTGAGGCTGCGTCCGGTCCGTCAAACCCGTTGCGTGTCGGTGTAGAAAATGCTGTCCTGAATATCAAGCTGGCAATTAATTCCGCATGCGACCAGATTTTTCGGAGCTCTGCCGATATTGTTTCCGCAACTCTTGGTCTGGCGGGTGTGAGGCGCGCAGATTTGCGAGAGTTAGTTCGGGAAAGGTTTGTTCAATCGCAACATATTAGTACCGTCTCCGTAGTCACCGATGCCGAGATAGCGTATTTTGCGGTAAACCGGGATAAGGCCGGGTTGGTTATAATATCGGGAACGGGGTCGATCTGTTATGGAAAGGATGGAAAAGGAAATACCGCGATGGCAGGAGGTTGGGGTCCGATTGCGGGAGATGAGGGTAGCGGAATAAGTATTGCAAAACAAGCGCTTCAGGCAATTGCAAAGGCACTCGACGGACGCGGAGGAGACACAAAACTAAGCGGCGTCGCTACTGATTATTTTCGAGCATCGACACCGGAAGATCTGATCGTAGCAATTTATTCACCGCAAATGAACAATAAAAAACTGGCGGGTTTTGCAAAAGATGTAATCGAAACTGCCTTGGGTGGCGACGAAATCGCCATGGAAATTATTTCGGTTGCAGGATTCGAGCTCGGTCTCTCAGCCTATGCAGTCATCAAAAGATTAAATCTCGAAAAAACCAAGGTTCCAATAGGAATGGTCGGCAGCATATTTCAAGCGGGTGAGATGTTGACGGTTCCTCTTCTTGAAACCCTGCAGTCATTTGCGTTAAAAGCATACTTGGTAAAACCCGATATAAGCCCGGCGAACGCAGCGGCAATAAAAGCTTACGACGAATTTAATTAAATGACATTATCCCCGACCGAACAAAATAATCCGAATACCAATAGTATTGACGAAGTCTCGACCCTTGAGGCAATCCGCCTGATAAATAATGAGGATAAACAGGTCGCATATGCCGTGGAAAAGACCTTAAGCGAAGTTGCACAGGTAATTGACAGCGTAGTTGATACGATGGTTTCAAAAAATGGCCGCTTATTTTATGTCGGAACCGGGACGAGTGGACGCTTGGGAGTTTTGGACGCATCGGAAATTCCGCCAACGTTTGGTGTTCCCGCCGAAATGATTCAAGGGGTTATTGCGGGTGGTTATGAAGCACTTTACAAGGCGGTCGAGGCTTCGGAAGATGATGCTGAAGCCGGAAGAGTTGATTTAATGAAACGGGAATTAACCGGGAATGATGCGGTAATTGGAATCGCTGCGTCCGGCCGCACGCCATACACGATCGGCGCAGTTGAATTCGCTAAGTCGATCGGATGTTTTACGGCGTGTATCACGTGCAGCCCGGAGGCGGCCATCACAAAGGCAGTGGACGTTGCAATCGTCGCCGATGTGGGACCCGAGGCGATAACGGGTTCAACCCGCATGAAATCGGGCACGGCGCAGAAAATGATTCTTAATATGATCTCAACTGTAACGATGATTCGCCTTGGATATGTCAAAGGTAATCGAATGACAAACTTAAATCCAAAAAATGAAAAGCTGAAAGAGCGGGCAAAGCGAATCCTGATGGAAGAAACCGGATTGGCCAAAAAGGACGCATCAACGCTGCTCGAATCGGCAAACAACGATCTGAAGATCGCTCTAGTTATGCATGAAACGGGCGTGTCAGCCCAAGCCGCGGAAAATGCGCTAAATGAAACCCGCTCAGTGGTTAAGAATGCGATTGGAAAAATCCGTGCAACTTTCTGAAAACCAAAAACTACCAAACCATCATGAAGATCGTAAACCAACTATTCACAAAGATTTCCGTGCTTTTATTGGCGGGTTTCTTATGTTCGAATGTCGCTTTCTCGCAGTATTATCACCTCGATATAAAACGGGATTCCGCAAGGTCAGACAAGGTCACGGGCGGCGTGATTGAGAAAACCGAATTTGCCTCTGCCGAAAACGACATAAGAATTACGGTAAACGTTCCGGCATTTCAGATGACCTTTTGGCAAAATGGGAAGGAGGTTGAGAATTACCCGGTTGGCGTTGGAATGAAAGATTACCCCATCTATGTTGGTCGAAGAGAAATACAGCACATCATTTTCAATCCTGTGTGGATTCCGCCTGACAGCGAATGGGTTGCGGTATCGCAGCGCGGAAAAATTATTCTGCCGACGGATCCGGCTAACCCGCTCGGAAAGGTAAAAATCCCGCTCGGATATGGCTATTTACTCCACGAAGCAAAAGGCTGGCAGGACATGGGAAATCTGGTTTCCCACGGATGTGTTCGTGTGTTGCGAAAAGATCTTTACGATTTGAGCTCAAAGATTGTCGCAGCGCATTCGCTACCCGTTTCAGACAAAGATGTTGCGGACGCGAAGCGTACGAAGAAAACTTTCGTGATCGAATTGGAAGATACAGTCCCTATTGAAATTACCTATGACACGATAGTTGTCGAAGCCGGTGTCCTTCATATTTATCCGGATGTATATGACTACAATAAAAATACGGTTGAGAATCTGCGTGAAGAATTAACTGCGAACGGAATTGATAACGCGAGTGTAACCGATAAAATGCTCTCACAATTGCTTGATAAAGCGGTAATCAAAAAACAATATGTTATCAGTCTAAAACAACTCCGGGCTGGGAATTATCTGGACGGAAAGGTCATCCCTGTAGTCGACTTTCCAAAATCGAAATAACCCAAAAAACCGTTAGCATTATCTGGTTGCGAGATTTTCCGGAACATATTCCCAATGCCAGGGTTCATAAAAATAATTATAAAATCCGAATCTTGCGGCATTCCAAACTAACCATTTATACGCCGGTGTTTTTACCTGGATCGCACGGTTAAAATCTTTCGTTGTCACAGGCTCACCGCCCACGTAAATATCTAGTGCTCGTCCGGTAAAATGCGGGCTTATGAATGCAATTTGCGCGCGGCTAGCGCCCGGCAATTTCTTCCGCAAACTTTCCTGATACGCAGGGGACCTATAAGATGAAATAATCTTTAGAAAATCCCCTTTTGAGGCGGGGTTTCGCTCTCCATCGATTGAGATGCCGGATTCTTCATCCGCCAACGCGGCGGCAACCATTTTTTTATAGGCCTTGTAGGTTTCTCTTTCAACCTTGAGCAAATCGCTTTCCCGGGTCGGATCAAAAAAATCTTCAATTGGCGCGTATAAGAGCTCGTTTTCGTCCGCGAGTTTGATTGGTCTGATCCGGCGGGATTGCCAATAGTCGATAAAAGATAAAAGCGTTTTTTGTTCGACAATTCCATTCGGTGTTAGGTCATGATTCACTTGCCATTCCGCCACACTGCGTGCAAAATCAGTAGAATTCGCGTCGCCTTCCGTTTTAATTGTTTCCTGGATAAGTAAGGAATAAAGATACCAGCCACGCTGCGGTCTTTGTCCGAGCGACCATTTGAGAGTGTATTTCAATTCTGAATTTGCCTTCGCCGCCGCGGTGAAATCATTTGCCTGAACGATCGAGGGATATCGGTCGAAAAAAAACCCTATGCTAATTAAAATTCCAAATACCAAGGCGGTAAAGATAGAAAAGCAAGATATTTCTCTCATAATAATTTCCAAACTTCGGATGTCCGCGAAATATGAAGCGTTTGCTTTTGAATGATAGCGTTTTAGGTGTTAATTTCACAATTGATAAAATTCTGACGACGGAAATAGGAATTTATGAATCCAGCTTGGGCGATTGAGGGGTTTCTCGAAACAAAAAATGGCGTACTCCACATAGACGGCGTTTCAACAATTAACATTGCGGAAAAACACGATACTCCCGTGTTTGTGTTTAGTGAAAAACGTATTCAGCATAATGTAAACCGACTTCTGAAGATAGGCGATGTAATTGACTGCAAAATCAAGGTTTGTTATGCAGCCAAAGCTAACTCCGACAAACGGGTTCTTGAAACGGTAAAAAATGCCGGGAGCGACATCGAAGTCAATTCCGGCGGCGAGCTTAAAATGGCGTTGGATGCGGGGTTTCTTCCCGAACAAATTATTTTTAACGGAAACAGCAAAACGGAAAAAGAACTCGCAGCTGCAATCGAGGCGGGAATTTACGCAATTCAATCGGATTCGTTTTACGAACTCGAATTGACGGAAAAAGTAGCAAAAAACCTTGGTATGCGAGCAAACGTATCGCTCCGACTAGTTCCTGAAATCGAATCGGAAACGCTTCACGGACTCCAAACCGCTCTCTTGACTTCAAAATTTGGAATGATGCCGGAAGAAGCGCTCGACGCATTCAGACGTTGGTCACCGGACGATGAGTTTATGAATCTTTGCGGAATCCATCTTCACATCGGTTCCCAAAATCCGACGTCCGAACCGTATTCGCAGGCTTTTTTCGCGCTGTTTGAAAATCTTGTCAAGATATTTCAAGTAACAGGACACAGGCTTCAACACTTAAACCTCGGAGGCGGATTTCCGGTTAACTATTTACGCGATGATTCAAACGCAGGTGATATGCCGCTGTCACAAAAAGAACTTTTCGCAGCCGATCTCGAACCGAGTGAAGTAGTGCGTAATGCATGGGAATCGGTAAAACTAAGTGCGGAAAAGGCTGATGCCCTACATTTTCTTAACGATATCACGCTGCTTGTCGAACCCGGCCGCAGTATTATTGCAGACGCAGGCATTTGTTTGACAAAGGTAAGAAACAAAAAAGAAAGACCAATCAGGGCGGAAAAAAATTCAAAAACGGACCACAATTTGGCGCTTTCCAGAGACACATGGCTTTTAACCGATGCCGGCTTTAATATCCTGCTTTCAATGGAAATCTATAAATGGTATTACCACCTCGTTTCGGCGGCGCGAGCAGGTGATTCGCACGCTACGCCCTACAAGGTTGCCGGGCCGCTTTGCGACGGCGGCGATGTTTATTTCGATATCGAAGGGAAAAAAAGGCTTCCAGACTACAGGCTTTTGCCTGAAAATATTGAGGTTGGAGATGTATTGGCTTTGTTTAACTGCGGCGCGTACTCAGTATCGCAAATGTTTCCATACAATGGACGCGAACTTCCCGAGATAGTTTATACGGAAGAATTTAAAACTTCGTAGGTTTTTACCAGTCTGAGGTTCGAACGAAGGTCTGGATCACGGCTTTATCATCGTCCGATAGTTCGAAATCAAATTTGTCGTAAGTTACTGAAAGCTCCGCTAAAGCAACAGCACGATTCTCGGTTCCGCGTATTTCACCGATCGTCGCGAGATTTTCCGACGACAACTTACGCGCTTTGTCTGGCTCGCCGCAGTGGTAAAACCGTCGGGCAACATCGTCAATAACTTCGCTGCGAAAAATATACTGGGAAATCGATTCGGTCATCGAAACAACTTTTTCAAGCGTTTCAAGTGCTTTGTCCGTCTTTTTTTCGCTGATGTAAGCGTCACTCATCGCAATCAATGCCGGGATTCTTCCTGAATCTCCTGCGATTCCTCTCATCGCTTGATTTGCCAAACCGTCGTTATCCGCAAGAATGCAAATTTGCGCAATGTTTGTTAACGCCTGATTTTTCAGCGTTTCATCAGCGTTTTCGTGAGCTATTTCAATCCCGCGCTCGATCTTATCGGCAAACGCAAATTCCTTGGCGATGGAACTGAATAGTTGCAACCGCGCTTTCGTGTCACGAATTTCCCTTTCAGTTTGGGATTTTAGCATCGCATATGCTTCTTCGAGCGCGTGGATCGCTTCATCCGGCTCCTTTTCCAGGCGATAAATCTGAGAAAAACCTATCAGACAATCGGCTATTTGTGTTTTATCGAAAACCAGATCCAGACTGCGGTCTGCAAGCTCCACACTCCCCGCTTTCAAAAAGCCAATAGCTACCTGAACGAATAAATTGTCTTTGTGAACGCCTTCCAACGCATCCACAATGTCCCGGGTTTTGGCATAAACCGCTATAGCCCTGTCATTTTGGCCGGCTTCCGCATAATTTGCCGCCGTGTGGAGCATCGCCCGAATCTTGTCTTCTGTAAATTCGATCTTTTCTGCCGCAATAGCAGCATGATCCAGCATTTCGATCGCTTGTTCAGGTTTTGACTCACTCACGTAGAAATGGGCGATTTCATGAAGCGCGACAACCTTCGCACTGTAAAAATCTACCCGTTCAAGCGTTTGCCGGGCTTCTGTGTCAAAACCCTTTTTAAACTGATTTACTGCAATTCCCGCGAATGCGTCGGAGGCGTGATCTAGGGATTCTGCGAGTTTGAACGCTTCGTCAAACTCCCCATTTGCCGACTTTTGCAGGACAAATTTTTCACGAGCGTTGTTTCTGGTCGAGTGTTCGTCAATCGCTTCGATCAATTGGAATGCATATTCGTCATCGCCAAGCTCCACACATTTTGAGACAACATCGGATAGCAATCGGTCCCGAATAAACGGGTCATCAACTGAATCCGCCAAGCTCGCCGCAGTATCTACATCGTTTTTTAGAGTGAAATGCGGAATTAACGTTTCCATCACGGCTGCGCGTGATTCGCGGCTACCAATATTCTCCGCGAGATAAACCGCGCACTTCAGGAGATTTTCTTGTGCTTCTTCAAACGAAAAGGAATGTTCGGGCATCTTTGATTAATTAGAAATTTGCAGAGACTAAAATTCCTTGGTAGAGAGTTCTCCCCAGAAAACAATTCGTGTGGCTTCAAAGTTTTTCAGCACTTCAACGACTTGGTTGATCTGCTCGTCAGATCCGTCGGTTAAAACGCTGATTAAAATGCGCCCTTCCTCGAGTGCCTTTTTCGCCGATTCATGAATTCGCCATTCGTGAGACATATGTTGAATACTTCGCAGGAGAGTCGTGTAAATTCCGTGCTCTCCGCCGTCGAGGTCGATCTTCTCCAATCCTTCCTGACCAACATATACATTGATCGCATCCATCTTAAAGCCCATTATGTCGAGCCTGCCGGCAACATTTTTTGCCATTTCAAAAGTGTCCAGCTCAGCAGTTACATTGTTTGTAGGCTGAACTTCAAATCCATCTTTGTGCGGATCGGGATTAACTTTCATTTTTTCCTCCGAAATGTCTATTGTATTAGGCGATTATATTATTTGAGAAATTATTTGACAAAGACACCATTAAAGGATTCCGGAGCCCAATCATTTAGACTACTCGTCACTGAATCAGCCCCGGCTTCCCGCAGTTTTTTATCCTCGACCGTGTTCGTAACTCCGAGGGTTCTGAGGCCAGCAAGCCGGCCCGCGGTGATTCCTTGAGGCGAATCCTCAATCACCACGCACTGTTTACGTGTAAGGGGAGATTTCCCTCTCAATGTCCGGACCCGATCAATCGATTTAAAGCCCTTACGATAACACTCAGGATCAGGTTTCGTGGTTTTTACATTTTCCGCGCTAATTATCGTAGAAAAACTACTTTCGAGACCCGTTTCTTTCAGAACAAAATCAATCTCGGGGCGACGCGCCATGCTGACAAGCCCAAGTGTAAATTCGTTTTCCATTCGTTTTATAAAGTCTTCGATACCTTCAAATAACGGTATCCGCTTCTCAATTTGCGAACGCCAATTCGAAGTTTTTGCTTCAACGAGCGCTGGTATTTGGTCTTCCGAGAGCTTCTTGCCGTCTCGCTCGAATATGGTCTTTAGAAAAACCTTGTCATTCATTCCAAGACAAGCGTAGTATTTTTCTTCCGTCAGATCTATACCTTGATCTTTCAACACAGCTTTGTACGCTTTCATTTGAATCGGCTCATCGTCAATGATTACCCCGTTAAAATCCATTAGAATTGCTTTGATCATCTATCGTGAATATCCTTTTTTGAGATGCCGTAAAGGTTTGTATTTTATATCCGTTAGGTGTGAGCCGCAAATACGGAAAAGAGGCTGTCTGAAAAGGCAGTCTCTTTTTTCGTTTAAAAGCGGTATTTGATAAAATATTTCTTATGAAAAGGAAAGTGGTATTCAAGCGATATGATCAGAGGCAGGCGAGTTTGTTGCCGCCGAGTTATGAGGAA
>JBGTGX010000148.1:0-2338 GCA_041746475.1 Pyrinomonadaceae bacterium
CTTTGGCAGAATGTTAATACCGTCTGTATCTTTTGCTAGGATCGGGGCTTGTTCGTTTTGAGTCGTGAATAGAATTTCTTCTCCCGCGGACGGAATTCCTAAACCCTCGTTCGGATAAACTTCCTGGTCGGAATCGTGCTCGATCGCAACAAGCTTCAGATGGTCTAGAAACAATACCTCTTCGAGTTCATTCGTAACACGGATCTCATATTTACCGTTTTTCGGCTTAAGTTGGTCAGATGTTATCCGCACAAACTCGTCCGAATCCGGATAGTGATAAACACCCGTATCCTGCCAGTTGCCCATTTCGCCCCCGCCCAAAAAGTCGGTTACAAACTCAAATTTTTCGCCGTTCCAGGTATAGAGATAAGGGCAAGAAGACGGTTTGCGGTCGAGCTCTTCGATCTTGGTCGCCGAAAAATTTCTCGCGGACTGACTATTTGATTTCGATGGAAAGTCAATTTCGGCCTGAACAACTCCGGACGTCCAAATAACCCGCACAGCATCGGGTTTTTCGCGTCTTCCTAATCCAAAATGAATGTGAGACGGTGCCGGAGCCGGGCTCGCTGAATAGCTTTCCAGTTTTTGCGTCAAACTACCGGCACGCATTTCGACCTTTGCACCAATGCCTGTACGGTTGCTTACTCGTCCCTGCAAATTGAAGATCTCGGAATTGTTCGCGCTTCCGCCGACATTTTCCAAATATTCAAGCGAACCATTTTCATTAAATGCAAACAGATCAATGTCGCCATCATTATCAACGTCCCCGGACAATATCTGATGGGAATTGCCCGGCCCGACTTTGTTCTCAAAGGTCGAATTTTCGGCTTTTGACCAGCTATCGCCTAAATTACGCGAAACAACAAAGCCTTTATCGGTGTTCGCGACCAGATCGAGCAATCCGTCATTGTCATAATCGAGAAATTGTGCCGATGCGGTTTTTTCTGTTCCCATCGGGGCATCTTTCATTGCAAAATTTCCCCGGCCATCCGAAACGGCAAAAACTCCAATTCCATCGGACCTACCGAAATAAAAATCTGTATAATTGTCTTTATTGAAATCACCCGCTGCCGCTGACGTCCAATTTCCGCCGTCGTTCAAGCCAACTTCATTAGCAACATCCTTAAACGTACCATCACGCAGATTGCGGAATAAATAAGGCTTTCCACCATCGTTTAGAACGAGCACGTCAATGTCACGGCGGTTATCGAAATCGGTTGGCACAATCGCGACCGCACGACTCGGAAGATCTATTTTCGCCGCTTCAGAAATGTCCGAAAATGTTCCGTCGCCGTCGTTTCGCAATAGTAAATTTGTTGCAGGTTCATTCGTTTCTTTTGTTTTATCGCTAAAACCGCCCAGGAATATATCCAGATCGCCATCGTGGTCAGCATCAACGAACGCACCGGAAATTGACTTCACGGATGACGCTGGAATTTTCGCATTTGCGGTCACATTTTTAAATTCGCCTTTTCCGTCGTTTCGAAAAAGATTTGTTTGCCCGTTCCCGAAAACTAGCAGATCGGCAAAGTTATCGTTGTCGAAATCCCCGGCAACAACTCCTAAAGCTTTTACATTAAGAGGTTTCGTTAAGTCACCTGAGTTTTTTGTGATGTCTGTAAAACTATCTTTATCGTTGCGATATAAGCTCACCTCAGAATCGTCAATTTTTACAATATCCAGATCGCCGTCATTATCAAGGTCAAATAAAGCGGCGGTATGCGAAGAAGCTTTGCCGGAGGATCTATCGAGAACATGTTTTTCTGATACCAAACGAGGCAAGCCGATATTCGATTCTTGAAAAACGACTTTAGGCAAAGCTTTATCGACCAATTCGCTTTCCGCACCGGTTGAAGAAATTGCTTCGGCGTAACGGCCTTGTTCAAGATATTTTTGACCTATGCTTGTCGCCGCGCCGCTTTGCCTTAAAGCCTGAAAACGCAACATCAAATCTTTTCCCTCGTCACGGGCGTCGGTTCTTAAGAGCGCCGTAGCCAAATTATAGATCGCGGTTGAGTTATAAGGCTCAGCTTCAACGGCACGCCGAAGAAATATCTTCGCTTTTTCGTAGTCGCGTTTTTGAATGTAGATTTGTCCGAGGTTTACATTTGCCCCAACATCGTGTTGATCTTTGTCCAGAATACGTTGAAAAAAAGAGGCTGATTCATCTATCCGACCTTCAGCTTTGGAAATAAGTCCCAAAAGATAGATCGGTTGCAGCATTTCGGGATCGAGTTCTGTCGCAATTTTTGCCTCTTTTAGAGCTTCGGTAGTTTCCTGTGCATTGAATAGTGCAATTGCCAGGTTGATCTGGGCGATCTTCATCTCGGGATCGATC
>JBGTGX010000149.1:0-56416 GCA_041746475.1 Pyrinomonadaceae bacterium
TTTACCGCAGGGGCACGGAGGACACGGAGTTTTCAAAGCAAAAGATGAGACTTTGGTCAGGGTTAGAAAAGCTCAAACCAAATCCTGTTTTTCTCAGCGTCCTCTGTGTCTCTGTGGTGCAACCTTTCTAAACAATCGAAAGCCCTTTATCCAAGGCCTCAACCAATTCATCCACATTACCTTTAGTCGAATTAAGCATCAATCCCGTTCGGATAACATTTCCATAAAGTCCGCCTTTGCCGATCAATACGCCCTGTTTTTTTGTTTCTTCAAAGACTTTTAATACAGCAGCAGGATTCGGCTCTTTTGTTTTTCGGTCCACAACCAATTCGATCGCCTGCATCAAACCCATTCCACGGACATCCCCGATTATTTGATGCTTTTCCTTTAGTTCTTCGAGTCTCTCACGGAAATATCCGCCTACCGTCGTAGCATTGTCGCGCAAGTTTTCTTCTTCAATAAAATTAACCACCGCCAAACCAGCCGCCATCGAAACAGGGTTTCCGCCGAAGGTAGAAAATGTAAGTCCCGGAAAAGCATCCGCGACTTCCGGTGTGGCAATTGTCCAACCGATCGGTACCCCGTTGCCCATTCCTTTGGCAGATGTGATGATATCGGGTTCGACATTCCAATGTTCGATCCCAAACCATTTGTCGCCCGTTCTGCCCCAACCTGTTTGCACTTCATCAGCAATAAACAGACCGCCGTGATTTCGCGTAATTTCAGCGACTTTTCCGAAATATTCTTTTGGCGGAACAATAAAACCTCCGACACCAAGGATCGGTTCAGCCATAAATGCAGCGATCTCTCCGGTCGTTGTCGTTTGAATCAATTCTTCGACATCGTCGGCACAGGCGACATCGCAACTCGGATATTCCAGTTTAAAAGGGCAACGATAACAATATGGTGCGGGCGCGTGAACAATTCCCGCGACCTGTGATGCGATCGGTTTCCAAGTCGAATGTCCGATCGATGAAAGCGCGGTCGCACTTCTGCCTGAATAGCTGTGTCTAAGAACCACTACTTCGTGATTACCCGTTGCGAGTTTTGCGGCGAGAATTGCCGTGTCATCAGCCTCGGTTCCGCTGTTTGTGAAAAATGATTTCTTTAATTTGCCGGGCGATATTTCGGCAAGTTTTTCGGCGAGATCACCCTGCGGTTTGTTTGCGTAAAGCGTCGAAGTATGTGAGATCGTATTTATCTGATCAATGATAGCCGCATTAACTTTCGGATTTGCGTGTCCGATGCTGACGGTTAAAACTCCACCAAATGCATCAAGATAACGATTCCCCTGATCGTCCCAAACATATTCGCCTTCGCCTTTGACGAGCGCGATCGGTTCTTGATAATAATTTGCCACGGCGGGGAAAAGAAACTCTTTGTGCTTGCGAATGGCTTCTGAAAGATCGGTTGTTTGCTTTGTTGGATGCATATTAGTTCTCCGGGATCTCAGCTAAATTTGAAAAAGGATACTTCGCGGGAATACAATGTTTGCACACGTAAGATTAGCGTCATTAGTAAACACCTAATTTAAACCCATAAACCAATAAAAAGCAATGGTTTCGCCATCCAAACCCACGGATATCCGCAATGTCATCAAAATCATGCGCATTGCTGCCAAAGCAGAAGTTTCGCAATGAATTTGTATTCCGGTTAGTCGGCTGGATCGGGAGGGCTTGAATGTTCGCGCGAAGGAAGGGGTTTGCGAGCTTCTTCCTCGGAAAGTTCACGGTAAGTGCAAACCTTGTTTCTTCCTAGGCTTTTTGCACGGTAAAGCGCGGAATCCGCCATTTCTACAAGTTCGATCGGATCGCCGGAATCATCGGGAAACGACGAGATTCCAATACTGATAGTGATGTTGTGTTTGTCAGAGGGTTTCCCTTTTCGAATCACGCTAAACTCATATTCTTCGATCGCCTCACGGATTCTTTCCGCAGCCACGATTGCCTGAGGAAGCTCGGCGTCCAATAGAAATGCCGCAAACTCTTCACCGCCAAATCGTGCGGCTACATCTCCGCTTCTTAACGTTCCTGTGATGCAGTGTCCGATTTCTTCGAGTGTTTTGCTTCCGGTAAGGTGGCCGTAGGTGTCATTTACGAGTTTGAAAAAATCAACGTCCATCATTAAAACGCAAAACCTACGGTTTTCGAGCCGCGCGCGGCCAGATTCACGCCGCAGTTCCGAAAAGAAAGAACGGCTCGAAAGTAATCCTGTAAGGTCATCGTGCGCAAGAAGGCGGCGGATTTGGAGCTGGTATTCGCGGTCGATTTCATCCAAAAGTTCGAAGCGTAAAATATGTTTTCCGATCGTGATCTTATCGCCATTATTAAGCGTTTCGTTGATGACTCTATGGCCGTTTAAATAAGTGCCGTTAATTGAAGTGAGATCGGTCAACAAATAACTTGGACGCGCGCCGGGTTTGGTGATAATTGTTTCAATTTGAGCGTGCTGGCGAGAAACTTTTGTATCGTTGATGCGCACGTCGGCGCCGAGTGCCCGCCCTAGAATTACCTTTTCCCGGTCAAGCGGAATTGGCACAGCGAGCAAATCTCCGTTTAGAAAAACGAGCGATGGTCTTAGATCGCGTTTTGGTCTCTTTGATTGAGCCATAGATAAATACTAAAACAACGGGAGGTGAGCAAACTTGGTGAAGATGTCCAGATAATAGGATAACTTATCGAGGCTGAATTTATCCAGTAATTATTTCCGCTAAGGAGATCGGCATTTGATAATCGGCGTGCGATACTCCATATTTTTCCTGATGCGAATTTTGTTTGTAAAACTAGGCAGTATCGGTGATGTCGTTCATACGCTTCCTGCCCTCGCGGCTGTTAGGCGCGCAATTACGGATTCTGAGATTGAATGGGTCGTGGAAAAAAAATCGGCTGAAATTCTGCGAAACAATCCAGCTCTTTTTCGTGTCATCGAAATAGATACAAAATCTTTGAGGCGCAAAAACGTGCTTGGGAAGACACTTGAAACTGCAAAAACGCAGTTAAGCGATTTACGCGCCTCGGAGTTTGATCTTGCCATCGATTTTCAAGGGCTTCTCAAATCCGCTGCCATAACCAAGCTGGCAAAGACCCGACGAACATACGGATTCTCGAAACGAAACTTGCGCGAACCGGCAAGCCGCGTGTTGTTGAATAAGTCGATCGACGTCGAACCGCATCAAAATATTGTTCTAAAAAACATTGAGCTTGCCGAAAGATCGCTCGCGGATTTTCTGTCTAAATCGGATTTTAAGTTAGATCGTGAGAATCTGGAGTTTCCTATATCGACCGATCAAGGACACAAACAAGAAGCACAAAGCATAATTGAGCAAACCGATGCAAAATTCGCAATACTAAATCCTGCGGGTGGATGGGTAACAAAATTATGGCATGCGGAAAAATACGGCAAACTTGCTGATCTCATTTGGGAAAAACTCGGAATAACTTCAGTTATCACAACCGCACCGAATGAGATTGATTTGGCGAAGAAAGTGCTGGCGGACAGCGTTTCCGAGAAGGCGTTTTTAGCTCAACCATCGCTTAAAGGTTTTTACGAACTGGCAAAAAGAGCACAGATTTATATTGGCGGAGATACAGGGCCGACGCACCTTGCGGTTGCAGCAAATTGTCCCGTGATCGGGATTTTTGGTCCAACCGAATGGTGGCGAAATGGAAGCGTGAATGCGGGCGATATTTGCGTCGAACGAAATGAAATTGATTGCCGAATCGATTGTCATCGTCGTACCTGCAATAAATGGATATGCATGGATATACCGGTGGAAACGGTTTTCGAAGCAATCGAGAGACGACTAAGCAAATGAAGCCTTCACACGCAATTCAGGCCCCAAAGACAGAGGGTGTAAAATATGCCGGCTCCAAGCTCAAACTCCTTCCGCATATTTTACAGCTTGCGTCTAAGGTAAACGCGGAAACGATTTTTGATGGTTTCGCCGGAACCACCAGAGTTTCGCAGGCGTTTGCGCAAACAGGCTACCGGGTAATTTCAAATGACCACGCGGTCTGGGCAAAAACTTTTGCGGAATGTTATTTGAAAAACGGGAAAGACACGAAATATTACGGCGAAATTATCAAACATTTGAACGAACTCAAGCCAGTGCACGGTTGGTTCACAGAAAATTACGGAGGCTCAGCAGATGGGGAAAATTCCGTAGGGAATGATGGATTAAAAAAACCTTTTCAAATCCATAATATGCAAAAACTGGATGCGATTCGACAAGAAATAGACAGGATCGACCCGGGTAAAATTGAAAAAAGTGTATTGCTTACGAGCCTCATCCTTGCTCTCGACAAGGTCGACAATACACTTGGTCATTATGCTTCCTATTTGAAGAAATGGTCGCCGAGATCATACAATACTATGGAATTAAAGGTTCCGCGAATTTTTACGACACGAGATGATCACGAAGTGTTTAGCGCGGACATATTTAAAGTACTTGAAAATGTGGAAGCTGATCTCGTTTATTTCGACCCGCCCTATGGTTCTAATAACGAAAAAATGCCGCCGTCACGAGTGCGTTATGCTTCCTATTATCACATCTGGACGAGCATAATCTTAAACGATAGGCCTGAAACCTTTGGAAAGGCAAAACGCCGAAAGGATTCTTCAGATACCCGGGCAGGATCGGTTTTTGAGGATTTTAGGCAAGGCGAAAGCGGTAATTTTATTGCGGTTGAAGCAATTAGAAAAATGCTCTCATGCGTCAACGCAAAATACGTTATTCTCTCCTACAGCTCGGGCGGACGCGCTACGGCAGAAAATCTGTTTGATATTCTTGAGAAATCGGGCAAAATACTCGAACTTATAAAAATTGAATATAAACGAAACGTAATGGCTTCGATGTGTTGGACAAATGACTGGATCAAAGAAGCCGAAAAGAAAAACCAAGAGTATCTATTCTTGATCGAGAAAACGTAGATCACGGATCCAATTTTGGGAATTAAAAAGAACAAAAAGTTACTTCAGAAATACCGCGTACCGCTTGGATTTCTTTTCGGTATATTATTTTTGGTATTCTCTCATCCGACGTTTACTCTAATTATAATTGGCGGGGCGATTGCAGTTTTCGGTCTTTTGATACGCGCCTGGTCTGCCGGGCATATCCGAAAGAATGAGGATCTTGCCGTTTCTGGTCCGTATGCTTACACACGAAATCCGCTTTATTTCGGAAGCTTTCTAATGGGACTTGGATTTTCGACCGCCTCCGGTGTTTGGTGGATCGCGGTGCTGTTTACGGCTCTGTTTTTGGGCATCTATATTCCCGTTATGAGCGTCGAAGCTGACGAACTCACTGACATTTTCGGTGAAAAATATAGAGAATATGCAGAGAAAGTTTCGATGTTTTTCCCGTGGGTGTCCGGCTACAGGTCGGCACCAAAAAACTTTGAATTTGATCTTTATCTCCGTCATCGCGAATATCAAGCCTCATTGGGGGTGATTTTCGCTTGGTTTGTTTTGGCTTTAAAAGTTTATTTCATCTCATAATCTATGAAGCGAAATTTCTTCAAATTAGTTTTCGTAGCCCTTATTTTTGGTGCGTACTCGGCTTTGGCACAATCGCCCGCTGTGATTTATACAAATCATAAGCTGATCGGAAAGCCCTATGTTGTTGGCGAAAATCTCGTCTACGAAGGGAAATATAAGAAATTTGGTTTGGCATTTTCTATTGCTGATATGGGTTTTACGGTTTCGCGGACCCCGGACGGAGCAAACTTTCACATCAATTCTCTAGCAACTTCACGAGGAACTCTTACAAAGCTTTTCAATTTCGAATTCTTACAACGGATTGAATCCATAGTTGATCCAGAAAAGCTCCAGGCTCTTAAAACTGAAAAGCGCGACGAGCAGGGAAAGCGGATTCGCGAAAGCGTCGCGGATTTCAATTATCAAGATATGACTGTCCGATATATTGAATCCGACCCCGTTGATCCATCAAGACCGCCAAGACGCGTTGCTTCAACCATTTCGTTAAACACACAAGATGTTGTTACTGCCGTCTATATGCTCAGACGGATGCCACTTTCAGTCGGGGCAAAAATTTTGCTTAAGGTGAGCGATTCAGGCCTCGTTTATGATGTGCCTGTCAATGTAACGGCGCGCGAACAAAAGAAAAGTATCCTTGGCAACCTTTGGTGCTGGCGCGTCGAGCCCGAAATTTTCGGCGACAAAAAGTTTATCGAACAAGAAGGCAGCCTGACGATCTGGATAACAGACGACGCCCGGAGAATTCCTGTCCGCGCAGAACTCGAAACAAAACTCGGAGACGTTGACATAAAGCTTAAAGAGCTAAATTTACCTAAAAACCCGCCGGCGACAACAGACAATTCTACCAAAAAATAACCGCTTTTGAAGCTTGTCAGCTTGACCCAAAACCCTCATAATCGTTGTTTCTTTATTAATAGGAATGTTGAATATGAGTGACAATAACGAAAACGATTTATTAGAAGGCGAAGGTGCTGAAAAGTCTTCGAGTGAAAACGAGAAATCGCAGGAAGATTCTTCGATTAAAGACTTCGCGCTGGATGGAAATCCTTCACAAGTTTCTTCGTCCAACGCAATAAAGATTGACGAGAATCAAGTTGACCTTCTTTCGCTTCGCAAGCGCATAAAGACTAAAGCGGAACCGGAAAGCGAAACGAATACGGAGCCTTTGGAAGAATTAACAAGTAAGGTCCCGGATAAAATCGAAGCCGATCCGATATTCAAAAAGCTTGCTCAACCAGTTCTCCCCGCACTGCCAAAAGCAAACCGTGCGAGACTTCAGATGCAGTCTCCGACGAGGCTGTATTTTTACTGGTCGGTAAAAAATAATCCTTTTCAAACGCTGAACAAAGTCTTTGGGGGCAGAACCGGAAGCTATACATTGGTAGCGAAACTCCGCAATCGAACAAATAACACGGAAGAACTTTTTCCGGTAGATGCAGAAGGAAACTGGTGGTTTAACGTCGATTCCGATTCCGACTATCAGGCTGAAATTGGTTTTTTTGCACCAAATCGCCCTTACATTCGGGTTATGTTTTCCAACGAACTTCATACACCTCGACGAAGTCCGTCAAAGAGAACGGATTACACACCGAGTTTTAATATCAATGCCTATCAATTTGCGGAGGTTTTGGACGTCTCGGGTTATCGTCGCGATGCTTTCGAAGTGGCGGTCGCCGGCGATGATACCCAAGCTGTAGAAACCGCGACCAACGCTGCTTACCGGAAATTGGCAGGAAAAGACACAAAGGACCTGGGTGGAAATACTAGCGATGAAATTCGATTTGTTTTGCTTGCGCTTGCATCCGGATATTCGCTCGAAGATATTCGCGGTGAAATCGATTCGAGCCTTTATGAAGCGCTGTTAATTGATATGGGAAACCTAACCCAGGATGAAGTGCTTCAAGCGCTTAAGGAACATTTTGATATTTTCACCGACGAACTATTAAAAGAAGAAGAAATAGGCTCGGCCGTTTTCGGTTCAAGTTTGGTAAACTTTCCGAAAAGAATCACGAAACGAAACGTACCAAAAAGTCTCTTGCCAAAATTACCGGATTTTTCCAAACCCGAATCTATCAGCTCTTTTGCTTTGAAATAAATTAAACGCCCAAAATCTAACACAATAGACAGGATGAACAGGATAAATTAACATTATCTTGTTCATCTTTTTTCGTTCTACTCAAAATTATGCCGACTGGATATTTCAGCCTTATTCTCCACGCCCACCTACCTTTTGTGCGGCATCCGGAGTATCCGGAGTTTCTTGAAGAAGATTGGTTTTATGAGGCTGTGACAGAAGTCTATCTGCCGCTAATTCGAATTTTTGAGCGGCTAAACGAAATGGGTACAAAACCGCGTGTCGCGATGAACATTTCACCGCCGCTCTGCGAAATGCTCGCTGATGATCTGCTTCAGAAACGTTACACGCGACATTTGAAAAATCTAATCGCTCTCGCCGATAAGGAATTTGAACGTGTACAGAGAGAAGATTTGGAGTTTTACGATGTAGTAAAGATGTACGTTGATTCGCTCAAGCTCTCGCTCGACCTTTGGGATAATAAATACCAGCGGAATCTCATCAGTGCGTTTCGCAAACTTCAAGACGAAGCTGTAATCGAAATAATTACGTGCGGGGCGACACACGGTTTTCTGCCCCTGATTTCGACTCCCGAGGCACGAAGAGCACAGGTTAACGTTGCGGTTCAAAATTATTGGAAACATTTCGGTCGCAGCCCGCGCGGAATTTGGCTTCCGGAATGTGCGTATGAAGAAGGAATCGAGCATCTTCTGAAAGACGCCGGGATCGAGTATTTTATTGGCGATTCCCACGCTATTCTTTATGGCGATCCTCGTCCGCGATATGGTGTCCACGCACCGGTTCGCTGTCCCAATGGTGTTGCGGTCTTTGCAAGAGATGTCGAAACATCGCAGCAGGTTTGGAGTGCGGAAGTAGGGTATCCGGGAAATCCTGTTTACCGCGAATTTTACCGCGATGTCGGTTGGGATTTGCCGATCGAATATTTAAAACCGCATTTGCATGAAGATGGAAGCCGAAGACATTTAGGATTGAAGTATTACGCCATCACCGGCAAATCGCCGCAAAATAAAAAGCTTCCTTATCAACCTGCGATAGCGCGCCAACAGGCGGCACATGACGCGAGCGATTTTATGCATAAGCGCATCGACCAGGCGAAAAAGCTGCGTCATACGTACGGTGGGCATCCGCCTCTTGTCACATCGCCCTATGATGCGGAGCTTTATGGGCATTGGTGGTTTGAAGGACCTTTATTTATCGATTATCTCTTCAGGCAGTTTCATTACGACCAGAAAGAGGTGGCGGCAGTTACACCCGGCGATTTTCTAGACGCCAATATTCCGATTCAGATCCAGCAGCCATCGGCTTCCTCATGGGGTGAAAATGGATATTATAAAGTTTGGTTAAACGAAGGAACCGCGTGGATGTATGAATACGCCCACGACGCCGAGCGAAAAATGACCGCGCTTGCAAATCATTTTGAGCACCCGAACGAACTGGAATATCGTGCTCTGAATCAATGTGCACGTGAACTTTTGTTGGCTCAATCAAGCGACTGGGCTTTCCAAATATACCAAGGAACAACGGTCGAATATTCCTCGCGCCGATTTCAATCGCATATTCATCGTTTTAATTTATTGGCAGATGGTTTGGACCGCTACGAAGTGGATGAACCGCTCCTAAACGAAATCCAAAGTCGGGATACGATTTTTCAGGAAATCGATTACAAAATTTACCGTTCCTAGCCAAATGCCCCATACCCTGGACGAACAAACCGAATCTTAAATCGCCAAGTGCTAATCAATCCGATCCAGCTACGTTTGCCATAACATTCCCGTAAAGTTATCATTTCCTTTCTGTTTAGATAAGGAGATTTATTGATGAATAAACAAGGCGTGGAGATTGATTCCGCGGAAGGAAAGCTTGGGATTTTGCTGGTTGGGCTTGGTGCTGTGAGCACAACGTTTGTTGCCGGTGTTGAGGCGATCAAACGCGGCATTTCAAAACCGTTCGGATCGCTGACGCAGATGGGCACAATTCGTCTCGGAAAGCGCACGGATAATAACGTGCCGATGATAAAAGATTTTGTCGGGCTTTCGGATTTGAACGACATCGTTTTTGGTGCGTGGGATATTTTTGAAGACAATGCGTTTGATGCTGCGATGAATGCTGGGGTTTTGGAGAAGGATCTACTAAATCAGGTTTCCGAGCAGCTTTCGTCACTCAAACCAATGAAAGCGGTGTTTGATAACCGTTATGTAAAGCGTCTCGACGGCAAAAACGTTAAGACCGGCAAAAACAAGATGGAGCTCGCCGAGCAGTTAATTGCCGATATCGCTGAGTTTAAGCAGGCAAACAACTGCGATCGGCTCGTAATGGTTTGGGCGGCTTCGACCGAAATTTATCTTGTTCCGTCGGAGATTCACCAATCGGTCGAATCTTTGGAAAAAGCGATGTATGACAATGACGAGAATATTGCTCCATCGATGATCTATGCATATGCCGCAATAAAATCAGGTGTTCCGTTTGCAAATGGCGCACCGAATCTAACTGTCGATATTCCTGCCCTGACGAAAATGGCGGAAACCGAAGGCGTACCGATTTGCGGCAAAGATTTTAAAACGGGACAAACCTTGATGAAAACGATCCTTGCGCCGGGTTTCAAATCCCGCATGCTCGGACTCGACGGTTGGTATTCGACAAACATTCTGGGCAACCGTGATGGTGAAGTTTTGGACGATCCTGAATCGTTTAAGACAAAAGAAGAATCAAAACTTTCCGTACTCGAAACCATTCTTCAGCCGGACGTTTATCCGGATTTGTATGGGAATTTCTCACACGTCGTTCGCATCAATTATTATCCGCCCCGCGGCGACAACAAAGAAGGTTGGGACAGCATAGATATATTTGGTTGGCTCGGCTATAAGATGCAGATAAAGGTTGATTTTCTTTGCCGTGACTCGATCTTAGCCGCTCCGCTTGTACTTGATCTGGCGCTGTTTTTGGATCTCGCGAAACGTGCAAAGATGAAAGGTTTGCAGGAATGGCTGTCGTTTTATTTCAAAGCCCCGCAAACTGCTCCGGGTTTATATCCCGAGCATGACCTATTTATCCAGCTTAAGAAATTGAAAAATACTCTCCGTTATATGAAAGGCGAAGATTTGATTACCCATTTGGGCGTAGAATATTACGACGACGAAGAGGAAGGCATCTCTGCTTAGGTATGCCAAACCACGGCGGAGGTAGCGAAATGTTATCCCGCGGACTTTCGATCAGTAAAAACTCAAAATTGCGGTTTGAAATTGATTTGACCCATCGAGATGTTTCGTCAAAGGAACTGATAAAGCTTTGAGAGCCTCAAAATTCTTATTTTCATCCATATCTGAGATCACAAAAATTGCGTGGGTTTTGGTGTTGAATTTCGCCACATGATATTCGGGCTTAGTTGAAGAAAATTTGAGTATTTCTTCCCCCTTCAGATCGCCAAAATCTTTCAAATCGGCGATCAAAACCGAAAGCGTCTTCCCTTCACCTTTCAAAACAACATGGGCAAACTGTGTATCTTCGTATGTACACCCGTGAGCCATTACAAATTGATATTTTGACAAGATACGTCCAAGCGAAGGGACAACGATCTTATCTAAATCCTTATATTTGGCTGACGCCTTTTCAAGTGAAAACGTCGGGTCTTTGAGATCGTGGCGTATCGCACAATGCTCGTGATCGCCTAAAGCTACGTTCACCAAATCATCTCGCTGAAGACTACTTACCGACGGTGTGATTGACGCAATTTGATTCCGCCCAACGCTAACCCGATTCGCAACAAAAAATCCGATCGCGAAAACGACTAGAAGACCCGCGGCAACCGCAACCCAGGATTTTCTTGAGATCCAGGAAGTTGTTTTAGCGTTCGATTGTCTTACGGAGCGCGTCAACATCATTCTCAAATTCGACGCGAATTGCTCATCGATTTGATAATGCGGCGAGCTCATTACAGCCGCCTTTAGTCGTCCCCGGATTTCTCTGCGAGCCTCGATTTCCCCGCGGCAGTTTCCACATCCTTCCATATGGCGCAAGACACCGTGATTTGTTTCTGTCAATAGTTCGTCGCTTAAATAAGAATCAATTATTTCGCGGAAATCCGTACAGTTCATTTAGAATTCCCTCCTTTCTTAACTTCGTTGTATTTCTGTGTTTCTTTGCCATCAATACCGTAATTCCTCGCATATACAGCTAGCTCACCGCGGAGTACCTTACGCCCCCGATGCAAACGCGACATCACAGTTCCCATAGGAACATCCATGATCGATGAAATTTCTTTATAAGAAAATCCTTCGACATCGCATAATACGACGATTTCGCGAAAAATCTCAGGCACTTCTTCAAGTGCTGACAATACATCTTCGTCAGTGATCTGCTGCGGAATCGGTGCTTCAAATGGAATCGTTTGCGCAATCTTTTCTTCAGTGTCCGCCACTAACTGAAGATTCGTTTGCTTGCGAAGCTGCTTGTAATGCGTGTTATACATGATAGTCGTCATCCAGGCTTTGCAGTTTGTACCCATTTTATAACGATGAAATGATTTTAGTGCCTGCATCATTGTCTCTTGAACCAAATCTTCGGCCGCATCCTTATTGCGTTTCAAATACATCGCAACGCGAAATAAATCGGGCACAAACGGCATCGCCTCGGTCTCAAAGTCTTCCCTACGCCGGTCATCACTAGATTTTCTTTTCAGCAATTCGAACACCCTAACAAGCCTCTCTTCAAAAAGATTGAGGTACAAAACATCCCCAACAACATATTAATACTTTTCTAAAAAACTTTTATTCCCAAAGCACGTGTTAATAGATTGCCTCGTCTTGCTCTCACAC
Source organism: Pyrinomonadaceae bacterium (assembly GCA_041746475.1). GTDB lineage: Bacteria > Acidobacteriota > Blastocatellia > Pyrinomonadales > Pyrinomonadaceae > Aridibacter. The sequence goes on from JBGTGX010000149.1 coordinate 12,403, forward strand.
CTTCTTGCAATATCCAAGTCTTTTATGTTAAACATTATTCGGATTCGTCAAGTTATTCGAAAATTGTTCGATTAATGAAGTTAAGCCTTCCACATCCCTGATTCAGCAAACTAAAATTCTTTTGAAATCATCACTACAGTTAGATAGTTGCCGATAGTCCTTAAGGCAAACTCGGCTTTGAAAATTCGTTAGGAACAACGCTTAGACCTCATTCTTGTTACTGACGAGGAGATAAACTAAATGAAAAACGAAGTGTCCAAAAAAAAGGGTACAACCAAAAAGGTCATGCTACACCCGGATAAAAAGAGCCCCCGGGCAAAGGATTTTGAAGACAAACTATCCGCGCTTATTGTAGGCCAGGAAAGGGCTGTCAGACGAATGAGCGGTCTTTATCAGATATATTTGGCCGGGATGCAGAATCCGGCGCGTCCTATTGGCACACTTCTTTTTTTAGGACCGACAGGGTCGGGAAAAACCCGCGTGGTTGAAGCCGCCGCCGGAGTTTTGCTTGATGATGAGCGTGCGGTCGTAAAAATTGATTGTGCTGAATTTCAGCATTCACACGAAATCGCTAAGTTGATCGGCTCGCCCCCTGGTTATCTGGGTCACCGCGAAACCTCCCCGATGCTTACGCAGGAAAATCTTGATAAAAGTCATACTGATGAAACGAAATTGACCTTTGTGCTTTTTGACGAAATTGAAAAAGCTTCGGATTCGCTTTGGCAATTGCTTCTGGGAATTCTCGATAAAGCGACGCTTACGCTTGGCGATAACCGCAACGTAGATTTTTCAAACACCATCGTCATCATGACCTCCAATCTCGGGGCACGCGAGATGTCTGATATGATTTCGGGCGGCATTGGCTTTGCTCCTACGCAATCTTCGTCGCCGGATAGAGATGATGAGGTGGACACTAAAATTTATCGAACGGCACTTGAGGCGGCGAAACGTAAGTTTTCACCTGAATTTATGAACCGAATCGATAAGGTCGTTGTTTTTCGAAGTTTGCGAGAGCGCCATCTACGCAAGATTCTTGAAATTGAGTTGGACTCAGTTCAGGATCGTATTACGGAATCTGCGGGAACGAAGTTTGTTTTCGAATGTTCTCTTAGTGCAAAAGAGTTTTTGCTTCAAGAAGGCATTGACTTGAAATATGGTGCGCGACACCTGAAACGTTCTATCGAAAGATTTCTGGTGTATCCGCTATCAAACTTGGTTGCCACCGAACAAGTCGAGACGGGAGATCTCGTTTCCATAGACTTCGACACCGATGAAGCAAAGCTAACCTTCGCAAAGGAATCCGGAAAGATGATAATAACGGATAGAGACGAGGAAACCACTGAGAGTGAGCCCGATCAAAAATCCGATGCTGCGGGAATGCCGCTGCCGTCAGCATCTGTCGGAACTGAGAAAAGCAAAACCCAAAGCGAGCAACCGGAAAATTAGAATGACTAGGATTGTCCAAAAACGGAAGTAATAGTGCGTTCTTTTCTTTGGAAGCTTTTTACTTCAACCAATCCGCGTTTTCAACATATTTCTTATTTTCTTCGCTATGCGGCTCCCCGAAGTGAATGATTCCAAGCCTAATATGTCTTTTCTACATATAATATGTATTTTCTTTATAAATGAAAAAGGGCGATACAATGATCGCCCAGAATTAAAACTGCGAATATCTAAATGGCTTAGCCGATAAATAATTCTTCTTCCTGATACGCATGGTCGATCCGTTTTGGCGACGGAGCAAACAAAACTTCAAGCCCTTTCTTTACACCAGCCATGATCGCTGCAATTTCCGAAGCCGGTTGAACAATTTTGTTATGCACAAAATCGGCGGTGCTCGTTACCTGCATATGGGTGCGGTCGATCGTTTCGTTGACCATATCTACCTTGTCCCTTGCGACAATCGCCGTGTGACCCACCAACTGTTTCAATTCGGCAACTTCTTCCTTGATCAGCCCTGTCGATTCCGAAAAGTGTTTTGAGGCGGTCAATAAGTGGCCCGAGAGTTCGTTGAATTGCACCGCGACTTCCTTTCCTTGTGCGCCAATCGTATTGACTTGATTGATTAGTGGTTCTACGCGCTCTTCGATTCGGTTTACCGTGGCTACTACTCTCTTGACAATGATCGCAATTGAAATCAATGAAATCGCCATAACAATAAAGCAAACAGCAATTACAATTGACGATATCATCATCCAAAACTGAGGTTCATTAGCATTCATAGGTTACTTCTTTTCTTCTTTCTTTTCCGTGATCGACTCTGTATCTTTTTTCACGGGATAGCTGGCTCGCCCTTCACTAATAACTCTGGGTTCATTTTTGCGCTTTTCTTCGATATACGCCTTTTTTCCGGCATCTAGAGCTGCTGAGATGGGATTTGCACTTTGTGCAGCGACAGCCTTGGCCTTCTCCGTATATTCTCCGGCGGTTTCCTGTACAGTTTCATAAAGTTCGGCGGCCTTCTCCCGCGTAACTTCATAATATTCGCCCGCCGATTCCTGGAGGTGCCCTGCCGTTTCTTTGCCTTTTTCGATGCCTTTTCGTGTAACGTCAGCAATATCTTCTCGTAATTCCTGTCCCGATTTCGGTGCAAAAAGCAAAGCTAAGACGGCTCCGATACCGCCACCAATCAATAAATAAGTAAGTTTCGTGCTAGCATTAGCATCTTCTCGTTCGTGTTCCATAATAAATCTCCTGATTTCTAAACAATCTTCTTAAAAGCGATAAATTCTTTTGTAAATTAAATATAACAGATTCGTACGCTCAACGGCAATTAATATTTATTGTCGCGCAGGGCCTAAGTGCCATGAATTTGAGCTTTAACAATTCTTGGAATCCCTTGTAAATCTGGAATTATTTCAATTTCCCGCCAAATTTCACCATCGAACATTTTGCCTACGTGGTCCGACTGATTAAAACCGATCTCAAGCAATAAAAAGCCGCCTTCCATCAAATAAGCCGGCGATCTTTTGATTATTTTTTCGATGATCGAGAGCCCGTTTTTTCCGTCGGTCAGGGCAATCACGGGATCAAAATTGCGAACTTCCGGCTGAAGACTTTCCATATTCGAGGCAGGAACGTAAGGCGGATTAGCCACGATCATATAGAATTTTTCACCGCTCAGTTCGTCAAAAAGATCTGATATTTTCAGCGTCAGCCGTTGGGATACATTGTGGCGTTTGGCGTTTTCTTTGGCGATCAAAAGGGCGTCTTCGGATATGTCCAAACCGATCGCACGCGCTGTTTTTATATCGTTAAGAATCGAAATCGATATACAACCCGAGCCTATCCCAACCTCGCAAATTTCCGATTCAATACTTTCGCGGAGTACATCGATCGCAGCTTCAACGAGGTTCTCAGTTTCGGGTCTTGGAATCAAGACTTCGGGGGAAACTCGAAAATCAAGCCCCCAAAATTCCTGCTTTCCCGAAATATGCTGAAACGGTTCGCGATTCGAACGCCGCTCTATGAAAATTTTGAATTTTACAAACTCTTCCTCGCTCAAATCGTATTCCGGATGGGCAAAAATGTAGCTCGCGCCTCGATTTAACGCGAGCGCCAAAAGCGACTTCGCTTCCCGACGCGCTTCAGAAATTCCGTTTAAACGCAAGATTTCACTCGCTTCCGTGATTAACTCGTCAATTCTCGCCATTAGAGTTTTAGCGCCTTGGTCGCGATAAAAGTTGGCGCAAATTTGTTGAGTGTTGTTGCTTCATCGTTCCAATAATCTTCATAAAAACCCGTGATCACAAAACCGGCGTCTATCTGTCCGCCCAATTGCTGACCTAGGGTATGTCCAAAACCGAGTGGTTCATTATTTTCGATAATTACCCGACGTTCTTCCTCGGAAATGCTCGTTAGATCCGAATACGGGAGCGAATATTTCACTTCCAAAACCCGCCTCGTTTGATCATTTTGCCTGTCAAAAATATACCAAAGCGAATTGTGAAATCCGGATAACATCGATCCTCCCCGGCGCAAAACGCGGTAGGCTTCATTCCAAACGGGTTGGATTTCAGGCATAAAGCAATTTGAAACAGGATGCCAAATCAAGTCAAAGCTATTATCGGAAAACCTCGAAAGGTTGGCCGCATCACCTTTCTCGGCCCGGATGTTCAAACCTTCGCGGTCAGCAACAAGTTGGTCCTGTTCTAACTGCTTTTGGGAATTGTCAAAGGACGTCACATTTGCTCCGAGAGCTGCTAAGATAGGAACCTGTTGCCCGCCGCCCGAGGCCAGGCAGAGCACATCAAGCCCGCGAAGTTCATCTGGAAACCAATCCCTCGGAACAGGAATGTTCGGTGTTAAAACGATGGAAAAATCTCCGTTTCGAGCAAGTTCGATCTCTTCTATCGACACCGGCCGCGTCCATTCGTTTTCGCCACCCGATACCTCCGAATCCCAAGCTTCACTGTTATATTTAACAACGTTCATATTGGAATTCTAACGCGGCGCCTTTTAAAAAACAAAAGACGGGCTAAACCCGTCACTCCTAAAAATTTGGCCGGAAGATCGACTAAAATCGCGGAATCTTAAAACTAAACTTCGAGCCGCGACCGACCTCCGATTCAACCGCTACCGTCCCGGAATGCTGTTCAACAATTTCCTTTACCAGGGAAAGCCCTAGACCGGTCGATTCCTCTTCCTTATCCCGGCCGTCCCGCGCAACTCGATAAAACTTGTTCCAAATCTTCTCCTGCTCAGCGGGCGGAATTCCGTAGCCGCGATCTTCCACCTCAACCCTTAGAAAATCAGATTCCAAAATTGTAGAAATAATAACCGAACTTCTCTCCGGACTATATTTAACGGCGTTATCAACCAGATGCAAAATCGCTTTCGTTAGTAAACCCCGGTCTGCCGCGATCGGAGGAATATGCTCCCCGCGTTTATCAACGAGTCGAATACGCTTTTGCTTAGCTTTTCCCTTCAAATTTTCGACCACTTCTTCGACAACTTTACAAACTCGAACCGGTGATTTATGAAATTCCTGTTTGTCCGACTGCTGCAGGTTTGCGACTGAAAGAAAATTAGATAAGAGATTGGCAGCTCGCTGTGATTCATTTGCAATAATGTCGAGATATTCGCGGGCATCCTCAGGGATTTTTTCATCAGCCATCAGCATTTCCGCAAATCCCTGAATACTAGTGATCGGGGTCCGAAGTTCATGAGACATTAAATTGACCATATCCGAGCGAAGTTTTTTGTTTTCCTTGCGCGTCGTAATATCTCTCAAACTGATCAGAAAACACGCGGGTTTCTTAGGTATTTCCGTTTCGTGAACATTTTCGACATCCGTCGCTATTTTTACTAATTTTATTTCAAGATCGAGACAAATTACGTCTTCGTCGAAAAGGAGTTCTTTCTGAAATGTCGATCCCGTTTGTAAGACCCTTCGAATCGCAACACTAGGTTCATTGAAAACGTCAGTCTTGAATCTATTAAGCAAATCGAAAACGTTTAGTTCATTGATCTCGCCAGGTTCAATTTTTGCGAGGTGTCTCATTTGTCGATTTACGTAAGCGATTGTTCCATCCAGATAGGCAATCGCATGGGCTTCCTGGATATAGGAAGTCGCAACTACGCCAAAAGACTGCTCTTTTATCAAACCATTGATCAAATTTGTAATGTTGAGTCGGTTTTCTATCGCTTGAGTCGAAAGGAACGAGCTGAAAAACTTCCGATCAACGCTTTCAGTTTCGAGCTGCATTCTTTGGAAATTACGGGCAAGCTGCTCGCTAAATCCTTCTAACAAATGAACATCATTTTCTTCGAAGTTTTCCCTGATATTTACGAAAAGACCGCCGACTAAGACGTTTTCAGTTATCAACGGCAGTGCGAGTTTTACGGCGCCTTCCCTGCGCGCGTCGGTTTCAATAACCGTTTCCCTGGACCGGAGCGCTTTTTCACATTGCGCGACATTTTCCCGCCACGAATTTTGCCTGGATGATAAAGATTCATGAACGCTTGAGTTTCGGGTTCGACCAATCGGATTCAATTCCCCATTCGATTCATACTGAAAAACGATAACCTCGGACAGCGGTAGAACGGTGCGAAGAAGTTTAAGTCCGCTTTTCATGCGTGTATCTGCATCCTTTCCGCGCAGAAGATATCCACTTGATGCGAGCGAGATCAATTTCTCGTTGAGTACGAGATCTATTTTCCAATATTTTTTAAGCTGAATCGTAATTAGAATAAGGATCGAGCAGATTAATACTGGCACAAACAGCAAATCGATGTTGAATACACGATGTGCAAGGACTGAGAAGGAGAACCAGGCGATCATGAGAATTATCGTAATCGCGGCAAAGCTCTTAAAATATGATTTTTCGGCGAAAAGACCGTAAATCGCAGCGAACGCAATGATCGCCACCGATTTCCATATCGGAAAACCGTATCCCGGAGGCAAAAGAAATCCAAGTAGAGCCCCGACCAAATCGCCACCGTAAGATAAATACAGCGATAGAATCGCCCCAATAGCGACAGAGATTGCCATCGAATGGGCGACAATATTGCGGTTTGAATTGTTCATGAAAACATAAGGAGTGAAAAATTCAATTGGATTTGAATTCGTGAGATGGAGGCGAAGGTTAAACAAATGTCAAATTTGTGCTGCTAAACACGGTTTAACGTAATGATTATGCAACAATCAACTAATAAAATCAAGGTTTTTTTGCTTGAGGAGTTCTCAACAACTGCATTTCTGGTATGTCCTATCGATTTTTTTAAGTATCGGTCTTCATTCTTTTGCCCTTTTAAGTAAAAAATTCCATAATATCTCTTCTTTTAATTGGAATTTGCAAATGAAATTTATCGCGAAAATTGAATTGCTTTTGATCGGTTTGTGGCTTGGAGCAGCCGTGTTTTTTAGTTTCGGTGTTGCACCGAGTGCTTTTACCATTTTACCGTCGCGCGAGCTTGCCGGAGGTTTAGTTAACCGCACGCTAACGATCATTAATTTTTCGGGTTTGGCGATTGGTGTGCTGTTGCTTCTAACGTCTTTTATTTCAAGAAATGACGCAAAGAGAATTTGGGTTTGGCTGCAACGATTTCTTTTGCTTATCGTTACTGCGGCATGTGGCGGCGGACAGCTTATAATTGGCCTTTACCTCGAACATTTGAGAGGTATGATAGGGCGACCGATCGACGAAATAGCGGTGGACGACCCACTACGGATTCAATTTAATCTTTGGCACCAATATTCGGTATGGATTCTCGTTACGGGGATGGTGGCGGCACTTTTGGCATTTTTCATTATTTCAAGATCGGCCCCAAAGGTAAATAATTCTTCTAGCTCAAAGAGCATTCCTGATTTTGAACTTCCTGATGAACTGAAAATGTAAATTATATGGAACTAGCCGAGAAAATAGACGAATTTAAGGATCGCTTTTCGCGCTGGAATGGCGATGAGGAGTTGAGAAATTATCCGTTTATTAAAAATAAGTATGCACCGTTTGCCCCCGTTCGACGTTCGCTCCCAATGCTTAATTTGGCTTTGATTTCTTCCGCCGGCGCTTACATCGACGGAACTCAAGCTTTCGATGTTGAGAACCGCAATGGTGACGTAAGCTTTAAGGAAATTCCGGTGGAGATCGAAGCCGGCGACTTGAAATTTACGGCGCGTGGTTATGATCCCGCTGCTGTACTGGAAGACTTGAATTGCCAGATTCCGATCGATCGATTGCTCGAATACGAAGAAAACGCAGTCATCGGTCGACTAAACCACGTGTGGTGGAGCCTATCAAGCTTTATTCCGAATGCGGCGAGGGTTGCTGAACAACTGGCACCAAGTCTAGCTGACCGCGTTGAGCGCTATCAGGCTCAAGCTGCACTTTTGATTCCGGCGTCCAGACTCTGTCATCAAACGCTGGGAATCGTCGCCCGTGAAATTGAACAGAGAGGTGTTCCAACGATGCTGCTTTCGGTTGACCGAACCGTTTCGGATTTAGTCCGTGCACCTCGAACCGCTTATTACGATGGTGAATTCGGATCTGTCGCAGGGAAGCCTAACTGGAGCCAGCATCAACACCGCATCCTGGACGAGTCTTTACGTTGGATCGAAACCCTTGATCAGCCAACATCACGAAAATTGGTCGTAAGTTTGGAGACCGAAACTGAGATGGCGCGTGGCGAACGATAATTTTTTGAATCCGGATAGAACGCGGATGTCATAGATCAAACGGATTGCGCAGAGTTATCTTCTTTATTGATTCTGCGGATTTGGATAATCGTTGATATTGCGTTCTATTTTTTGTTTTTGATGATAAAAAGAAACGAGATGCTGGAAAAGGTTCGCCGTCGCAACGAACTCTGGGACGTTCTGATAATAGGAGGCGGTTCCACGGGTATTGGCTGTGCTCTCGACGCCGCGACTCGCGGTCTCAAAGTTTTGCTTCTCGAACAACACGATTTTGGCAAGGGCACTTCGAGCCGTTCGACAAAATTGATTCACGGCGGCGTCCGGTATCTCGAACAAGGAAATTTATCGCTCGTCAGAGAAGCATTGCGAGAACGGGGATTACTCAAACAAATCGCTCCTCATCATATCGGAAAACAGGCTTTCATAATTCCATGTTATAGCGTTTGGCGAAAATATTATTATGGGCTTGGCTTGAAAATTTACGACCTCCTTTCGGGGCAATATAGTTTTGGGAAATCACAGATCCTACCTAAAAGCGAGATACACGAAAAACTTCCAAATGCTCTAACCAAAAATCTCGTGGGCGGAGTCTTATATTTCGATGGACAATTTGACGACACAAGACTGCTAATTGACATGGCCAAAACCGCCGCGGGAAATGGTGCAATTCTTCTCAATTACGCGAGGGTTTTTGGATTTGGTAAATCCGCGGATGGAAAAATCGACCGGGTGAATTTCGAATGCTCTAAAACCGGAGAGAAACTAACCGCAAAATGTAAAACCATTATCAACGCAACAGGTGCATTCTGCGATAGCGTGCGCAGCTTTTCCGATTTAGATTCTGAAAAACTTGTCACTCTCAGCCAAGGTATCCATCTTGTTTTTGACCAATCATTTCTAAAAAGTAAAAACGCGATGATGATTCCGAAAACATCTGACGGGCGGGTTTTATTTGTGATTCCCTGGCACGGAAAAACGCTGGTTGGGACTACAGACACACGTATAGAATCTGCCGGGTCCGAACCAAAACCTCTCGACGAAGAAATCGAGTTTATACTGGAAACTTGCAAATCCTATCTTTCCAAATCTCCAAACCGAGATGATATCTTGAGCACCTTTGCAGGCATAAGACCGCTCGTTAATTCAAGTTCGTCAAAAAACACTGCATCTCTATCTAGAGATCATATGATCGAAATCGATGAGAGCGGACTCATTTCAATAACCGGTGGAAAATGGACAACATATCGAAGAATGGCTGAGGACGCGGTGAATCAAGCAGTTAATTATGGAAATCTAACGGCAGCCGAGTGCGTTACCGAAAATCTTAAGATCGACCCAGTAAATCAAAATGAAGCTTCGGATATTGCTTTTGAAAATCAGGATTACTCGCGAAAACTTCATGCGGATTTTCCCTATCTGGAAGCAGACGTTGTTAACGGCGCACGAAATGAAATGGCGCAGACTATTGAGGATATTTTGGCAAGACGAACCCGAATTTTATTTCTGGACGCGAATGCGGCTGTGGAAATTTCCCGGCGCGTTGCTGAAATTATGGCCAAAGAATTGGGTGAGAATGAGGATTGGATCGAGAACGAGGTCCGTGAATTTGGATTGTTGGCAAAGAATTATCGATATCGACAAGTAACTACCGTAAATCCAGACTCCTGAGATACTCTCGAAACTCTTTACCCAAATCTTTTCTTTTCAAAGCAAACTCAACCGTTGCTATCAGGAATCCGAGTTTGTCGCCCGCATCATGCCGTTTTCCTTCGAGCTTCACCGCATAAAATGGCTTTCCTTCCCTGAGCATCAAACGCATTGCATCGGTGATTTGAATTTCACCGCCCGCGCCCTTTTCCGTGCGCTCGATCGCATCAAAAACGTCGGGAGTCAAAATATAGCGGCCGATGATTGCCAGATTAGAGGGCGCGTCTTCAAATGCAGGTTTTTCAACCATATCCTTGATCTTGAAAACGTTTTCATCCTCGGTGCTTTCTGTTTCGATCACGCCAAAACGAGAAATAGCTTCACCTTCGATTTGCATTGTCGCGATTATGGGCGCCTGATATTTCTCAAATACTTCAATCATTTGCTTGAGAGCCGGTGTTTCCGAGTCCACAATGTCATCAGCGAGCAAAACTGCAAAGGGCTCGTTTTCGGAAAAATCTTTAGCCTGATAAATAGCGTGTCCGAGACCGAGTGCCTGTTTTTGTCTTGTATATAATATATTTGAAATGTTTGAAATCTTGCGAACCATTTCAAACATTTCAGTCTTACCTTTTTCCCGGAGGAGATGCTCCAATTCAAAAGAGATATCGAAATGGTTCTCAATCGGTGCCTTTTCGCGTCCGGTCACGATCAAAATGGATTCGATTCCTGAGTTTACGGCCTCCTCAACCGAATACTGAATCAGCGGTTTATCTACGAGGGGCAGCATTTCCTTTGGTTGCGCTTTGGTTGCGGGTAAGAATCTCGTACCAAGTCCGGCGGCGGGAAAAACTGCTTTGCGAATTTTGTTTGTCATAGTAAGTTTGTTAAATTCAGTTTTCTGTTTTCGCGGACGGCAAAGTTAGAATTTTAGGCGAATTTATTTTTATAAACAAATATCAAATGGACTTATGTTAGACCTGCATTTTGTAAGAGAAAATTTAGAAATTGTAAAAAAAGCATTTGAGAATCGTCATTTTGAAACTGATGCGCTCGATATCTTTGTTGAATTGGATACAGAACGCCGTGAGGTTATTGGCGAATCCGACCGAATCAATCAATTGCGTAACGCTTCGAGTAAAGAGATCGGCGCGTTGATGCAAGCGGGCAATAAGGATGGGGCCGAAGACAAAAAGTCTGAAGTTGCAGGCCTAAAGGAAAAGCAGCAAAACCTCGAACAGAAAAGAGGCGAGCTCGAGAAAAGAATGAATGAGCTCCTCGCGGGATTACCAAATATCCCTGCCGCAGACGTTCCGGTTGGCACCGACGAATCGGACAACAAAGAAATCAGACAGTGGGGCGAGCCTCGCGGGTTTGATTTCGAGGTGAAGGACCACGTCGATTTAGGTGAGAACCTTGGAATTCTGGACCTCGAACGAGCAACAAAAATCGCCGGATCAAGATTTGCAATCTTAAACGGCGCGGGCGCAAGAATGGAACGCGCACTGGTGAATTTTATGCTTGACGTTCATACGCGCGAGCATGGTTACAAAGAAACTCTGCCGCCATTTATCGTTAATGCGAACGCTCTTTTTGGTACGTCTAATTTGCCAAAGTTTGAGGAAGATTTGTTCAAGCTACGGGACGATCGCGACCTATATCTGATTCCAACAGCTGAAGTGCCCGTTACCAATTACTATGCCGGTGAAATTCTCGAGGCAAAAGATCTACCGATGAAATTTACTGCCTATACGCCTTGTTTTCGTTCCGAAGCCGGAAGCTACGGGCGCGATACGCGCGGATTGATTCGTCAGCACCAGTTTGAAAAAGTCGAGCTCGTAAAATACTGCTTACCCGAAAATTCCGAGGACGAACACGAAAAGCTAACCGCAGACGCGGAAAAAATCCTTGAGCTTCTCAATTTGCCGTATCGAAAAGTCATCCTTTCAACTGGTGATCTCGGATTTGGTTCGTATAAAACCTATGATTTGGAAGTTTGGCTTCCGTCTCAGGAAACTTATAGAGAAATTTCGAGCTGCTCAAACTTCCGCGATTTTCAAGCACGTCGTATGAATTTACGTTTCCGCCGGGCGGGCGGGGAAAAACCGGAATTTGCACATACTCTTAACGGTTCGGGTTTGGCAGTCGGAAGAACCTGGATTGCAATCCTGGAGAATTATCAGCAGGAAGATGGGAGCATCTTAGTGCCGGAAGCTTTGCGCCCATTCATGGGTGGATTAGAGAAGATTGAACCGGAAGGAACCGGGGCTCAAAAAAGTTAATTAATATTTAGTAAATAATAGCGGGCAAGAAATCGTCTACCTTTGCGTTAACGACAAACTTGCTCGCTACTGATCGCTATACGGTTCTTTATTTAACTTTAACTGGAACGGCGACCATTGTTTTGTCCCACGCCATCACCAAATTGCCATCGTCGAACATGATGGAAAAATTTTCGACCGCTTCTTCCATCATTTCCGGTTTCGCTTTGGCTCTAACGACATCCATTTTTTCGTCGTATGTAAACGCTCCCCATTGATGCAAACCGCTGTTTAAAATTATATCCCAGGAATCTTTATTCGGAATAGTGAAAAGTGCATAGCTTCCTGCTTCTACTTCTTTTCCGCCAAAAACTACATCTTCGTAAAAAGTAATTTCAGTAGCTTCATCTGCTCCCGTTCGCCAAACCTTTCCGAAAGGAACGAGTCCTCCGAAAATTGCACGGTCATTTTTATACGGGCGACTGTAGACCACTCTTACGTAAACGGGACCGCTTCGTCCATCACGCATGTACGCGATGTCGGTTGGGCTTTTTTGCAGCGATGGAAATTTGATTTCTTTCTTCGCCGTCTCATTCTGAGCGTTAATGGTTGCTATACCTCCGACAAAAATGAACGCCGCTAATAGTAAGAAAATTGAATATTTCATAATCCTTTAAACCTCAAAAGTGATATCTGTATGCTTTCTATTTTAGTTTTGTAAAACTATTTTACCAAAACCAGAGAATCTCTACGAGGCTAAAGTCATTGTTTTATTTAATAATAATTTCCGATGACGCGTTGATAAACAGGATATTTCCGAGTTGATCGTACCCGTCGAAGACTATGTCGGGGTTTTTCGTCGCAGCTCTTGACGAAAAACCGATTATTGTAAGATCGCTTGTTTTTGAATATTCATTAATAATGCTTTTTGGCTTAACTCCTTCTTTCTGAGGAATAATATTTATGTTTTTTACAGAGATAGGTATCCTTCCTGAGCGAATTCTACTGCGTAATTCCGCACGCCTTTCTTCTATTTCCGCAATCGGATAAATCGCATTTATTGTGAATTTGGCTTTTCGCCATACGCGGTGCCCCTTTATTATATACCCCATAAGAATCATCAGATTCTCATTGTTCAGATCGGCCGCATTCATCCATATGTGAATTTCCCTATTTAATCCGTAAGATCTTTCTGTCGTGGTTAGAATCCCAACATCAAAATGCTGACACTTAACAAGTGGAATTGTTCCAATAAAGTCGTCGAGATTTTCACGCCTTTCGCGCGAACAGGCAAACAAAATCATATTGTTTGCCTTACCGGAAATGCCGGGAAGTTGAATCGCCTGGGCGATTGCCGTAGTAAAAGAAGGGCTAATTAACGTATCCAGATAAACATTACTCTTGCTCGCTTCAACCATCGTTACCAGTCGCTTCATCGCCTCATTGGCTTGCTCGGCAGTTTTAGTTGACAGATAACCGAGTATCAAGTGTATAAACGTCCCAAACCCATATTTCTCCGAAACCCAGCACAACAGACTAAATGCGTCGTGGTTTTCAAACGATCTATCGGAGATTATGACCATCGAAGGTCGCCATTGGGATTTGACATTTTCACTTTCTCGTTTTTGAAGAAAGATTTGGAGCGTCCTGCTAAGCTGGAAAATAACTCCGCTAAAGAGACCCGCCAGACCGCCTTCATCTTGCTTAAAGCGGCTGATAGTAAAATACAAAGATAAAATAATGATGATGGAAACAATCGCATAAGGCGTGTTCATCTGAAATATCAAAAGCGCGCACATAACAGCGCCAAAAAGAGATATGTACCAACGCGAGCGAAATGTCGGGCGGTAAGATGGATTGCCCGCGAAGTGCTCTAGAAATGAGATCAAACAGAGCGATCCGTAGGTGATCATAAAGAACATTGAAATTATTTGCGCTACGAAGTTTATATCTCCAAGCGAAACTATCGCAAATGCTATCAAACACGTGACAATTGAAGCATTTATCGGTTCGTTTGAACCTTTGCGTCCATATGAAAGCCACTTGTTGGCAAAATTTACAGGAATTATGTCGTCCTTGCCGAGCGCCTGAAGAGTTCGGGGAGCAACCATTATCGAACCAATCGCCGACGAAATTGTAGCGCAAGCCAACCCAATCGGGATGATTGGACCCCATAGTGCTATGTGGCCCATAACAAGCTGATCTTCTACTAACATTTCCGGGGAAGCTGAAACAGCGAGCTTGTAGGCTATCAATATGTACATCAGCATTCCGGCAATCGTGCCCCCTATTGTTCCAAGGGGAATCGATTTCCCAGGTTCCTTCAGATCTCCCGACAGCCCAACCCCCGCTGTCATGCCGGTAAACGCCGGAAAGATGATCGCAAAAACGATAAAGAATTGATCCGGGTTTCTAACAGTATCGGCAAGAACGTTCGCGCCTTCCATCGGAACATATCCGGTATCTCCCAGAAAGAATAAAGCAAGGGCTAGAAACAAAACCCCGACCACCAAATAGAGGAGTTTGACTCCGGCTCCCGCCCCGCGGGTCAGCATCATCAGCGTGAAAAGCGCCATTGTCGGAATACTTATTAATCGCTTGTCGATGATGCCTAAGCCGTACGTTTTTTGAATCCACTCGAGTACAGGTGTGAATGCTTCTGCGAATGCGATTATATAAAAAGCCACACTGAGAGCTTGGGAAAAAAACAGAGCCACACCAATAGTCCCACCGATAGTCAGACCAAACGACCGCGAGATGATGAAGTACTCGCCGCCCCCCTCAACCTTATGATTTGTAGCGATTTCGGCAATCGCCATTGCGGTCGGGATTGTTACAAGGTGTCCGATTATTATGATCCCGATTGCGCCTATAAATCCAACGCTGCCGACAGCATAGCCAAATCGCAGAAATAGCACGGCACCTAGAATGGTGGAAATCGCGGTTAAGAAAACCGGTGCAGTTCCTAATCCTAGTTTTCCGTTTAATCCATTGCTTACCATAAGGAAAGAGTATTTGCACTCTGTTTAACTAGGAAAGTATCAATTTAAATTGTATCTGCGTCAATCCGGAAAAAGGGTTAGAAAGGGGAGGACGACGCTACTATCTCCGAAATTGCAAATGTGCCCTGGTCCATTGGAGAGGATTCGGGAATAAATTCACAGAAAGTTTCATTACTGGTTGACTCGTAATTACTATGTGAATACAATTATTTCAATGAAATCTCGGATCGTCAAAATCGGCAACTCGAAAGGAATCCGAATACCAAAAGCACTAATTGAAGAGTGTAAGCTGAGCGGTGATGTCGAGCTTGCAGTTGTATCAAACGGTTTACTTATAAAACCTTCGAAAGCCCCTAGAATCAAATGGAGTGACTCGTTTAAGCGTATGTCGGACAATGACGAAGACGAAATGATCGTTGAAAATTCGGAAGCGCAAACCTCATTTGAAAAGGAGAAATGGCGATGGTGAAGCGATTTGAGATCTTCCTTCTCAATCTTGATGCGGAAATCTCTGAGGATGCAAAGAACACGCGCCCCTGCGTAGTTTTATCACCCGATGAGATGAACAAACATATTTCGTCGGTCATCGTCGCCCCGATTTCATCATCAAACCGAAAGTATCCTACGAGGGTGGCATTTGAGTTTTTGGAGAAAAAACGGTCGGTAATTCTGGATCAAATTCGAACGGTCGAAAAGGATCGTCTTGTAAAAAACATAGGCAGACTCGATAGATCGGCACAAAACGAAATTATCGAAACGCTTCAAGAGATGTTTGCAAAGTAAGGCTAGAGATCAAAACTCCAAAAGTAAGGGATGAGAATTGTAGCTGTGATCCAGACGATAATATTTAGAGGCGTTCCCACCTTCATAAAATCTGAAAATCTATATTGTCCGGGCCCGTAGATCAAAGTGTTTGTCTGATAACCAACCGGCGTCATAAAACTCGCCGAAGCAGCAACCGTTACGGCGATCAGAAAAGGGCGCGGATTTACATTCATCGAATGTGCTGTCGCGATTGCGATAGGTGCAAGCAAAGCCGCGGTCGCGTTATTTGACATAACTCCAGTGAGAAGCGATGTAAGAAGGAAAAACGCGGAAACGAGTGCAACCGCCCCTCCCCAAGCCCCAACATTATTTACAATTAACTTCGATACGAGCTCCGCTGCTCCGGTTTTCTCCAGCGCGACTCCGAGCGTCAAGACGCCTGCGAGAAGAAAAATAATTCGCCATTCAATTGCTTTGTATGCCTCTTCCATCGTTATGCATCCAACCAAAACCAGCAAAATTGCACCAACGATCGAACTTACAACTATCGGTAAAATCCCAAGAGTTGCAGTTATTATCACGCCCAAAACGATCACGACAGCAGGAATCAATTTGCTCTTTCGGAAGTGTTCCTGTTCGATTTCGGAAATGATCACAAATGAAGGGTCTTGCCGCAGTTGATTAAAACGATCTTTCTTCACCTCCAAAAGCAAAGCGTCCCCGGCATTGAGCTTCACTTCCGAGAGTTTCTCACGCATCAATTTTCCGCGATGCCTGAGCGCAAGAACAGATGCACCAAATTCCTCACGAAAAGCCAATTCTTTTAGAGATTTGTTTATAAAATACGAATTGAGCGCGACCACTGCTTCGACGAGTCTTGTGTCTTCCGATTCTACATCTTCATCCCGCCATTTGAATTGAGGCTTGAAAAGTATGCCTTCCCGCTCCTGCATCTTTTTAAACCGTTCCAGGTCACATTGAACCCTCAAAACGTCGCCCGCTTCGAGAATCATATCAGGAGAAGGCACCGAAAAAACTTCCTTGCCGCGATGTACCTCAATGATCGTGAGCTCGACGTCCCGGGTGATCGGGGCGTTTTTAATCGCCTTCCCTACCGAGGGAGCGTTTTGCAAAAGTACAATCTCCGTAATGTACTCTTGCAGTCTAAAACTTTCGATCAAATCACCTTCGGCACGGCGATCGGGAATCAATCGAATGCCAACGAGAAACATATAACCCATTCCAATCACAAACAGAACCATTCCCATTGGAGCAAGCTCAAACATTGAAAACGGGTCTTGACCGGCGTCTTCAGCTATTGAACTCACTAGAATGTTTGTAGACGTTCCGATCAGAGTACAAACTCCGCCAAACATCGATGCAAAGGACATAGGCATCAGAAGTTTGGATGTGCTTACTTTGGTATCACGGGCAACACCAAGAAGGATCGGGATGAAGATTGCCACAACCGGTGTGTTGTTTATGAACGCTGAAAAGAAACCGACCGAAATGGTGACTGTAATGAGTCCTATCCAGTAGCCTCGTTTGAATATTTGAGAGGTGATTTTCCCTAGATAGCTCACGGCTCCCGTTTTAAACAGTGCCGCGCTAATGATAAACATGGCCGCGACGGTGACGGTCGCCTTGTTGCTAAAACCCGCGATTCCTTCTTCCGGTAAAATTACACCGGTTAGCAGGAGGACAGACATAATGACGATTGCCACCACATCTACCGAAAGCTTTTCAGTTGCAAATAGAATTACCGCAACTATGGCTACAGCAAAAACAAGTGCAATTGGAAAGGTCATAGTGATTTACCTTAAGGTTCGAAGCCAAAAACAATTCACTGTGAGATAGCAAAATGCTTGGAATTTGACACTTTCAACCCAACCGGTCAGAAATCGTTTTAGGTAATGAATTTCCCGGGAGCCAAAGACACAAAACGCCATTTGCAAGAGAAGGTTTTTAATACGATCACCTTCTCACATGCGAATGGCTATGGTTTATCGAGCAGAAGTTCCTATTCAGTTATATGGATTTCTTCGGTTTTATTGACCCGTCCGGATAAGAAAAGCGCACCGAAAATCAATGTTGCCAATGTACACGCAATCGCCCCAATAAATGGCACGGTACTCGCCGATTCTGCGTCTGCCTGATTTACATACAAATAGAAAAAGATTCCGGCGCCGATTACGAATACTAAAGCCAAAACTGCGTACAGCATATCCTTCATAAGATCTACCTCCGTTAGTGAAAATTAGACTTCTAAGCTCAAGCCAATCCCCTCAGTGCTGAGGTAATGAGCTAGGCCGCGTTTATTTCCAATTTCTTGTTTTCTAAAAAAATACTTAGTTGAATTCCTTCTATACTAGTCTTTTTTTGAAAAAAATGAAAGATTTTTTTCAAGGACTATTCCCAATTAATTGCAGGCGACAGCCGAAAAATCCTGGTGTCCTCTACCTTGTTGGCATTTCCAAGCCCTTTTCCCCGAAATAACTTCCCAGACGCCCGAAGAATTCCGTCTAAGTTCTAAACGCAATCTTTCGGAATTTACTGAATCGTCCAACAGACCAATATCAGTAATCACCGCGGTAACGGAATCTCCGCCTTCCGCGCTCTGATTTATCAGCCTGATATTTCGCGATTTGACGTCCTTCATTTCGCCGATCAAATTAGTAACGACCTGTGTCGGCGATTTAACCCAAGCCTGTCGCCCTCTCACTGCGATTTCGATCAGTCGATTATAACGATTGATGTTGACATCCTGATAAGTCGCATCGACACGGTTGTTTGAGTTGTCGCCGTCAAATCCGTCATCCGCCATTTTTCGTGCCCGATCATCGGCATTCGCGACATTTGCGTTTACTTCATAGTCGATATGTTCATAGCCGGGCAATCCTTTTACGATATAAAATTCTCCGAGCTGACGTTCAGGGTATTCGATCAATCCGTCATCGCCGAGTTGATATTTCGCGGCTCTCATCATTACCGCAAAGGGCTTACCGTCCCGAAAACGCCATTCAACCTTGCTGTTATTTCGATTAAACGAAAGACTCTGTGATGCAACGTGAATGGATTTTTCGCGGTCGGTCGTTTGTGCGTTGATTTCCATGGTCGTCGCGGTGTCAAAAATATGGAGCTGATAGCCGCCAAAACCCTGACAATACGTAGATATATGTCCGCCTTCGGTGCCTTGTCCGCGGGGTGTCTGACACTGTGTCCGGAGATCCGTATATTGACTTGAATAATTTGGACGTGGGTCGATTACCAATTCGCCATTATCAGGGTTTGTATTTCCGGTTTCACCTCCGTCCGTTCCTCCTAAAACAATTACGCTTTGAATGACAGCACTTGGTGAATAACTTGTCGTAATAGTCTGCCCGCTTGGATAGATCCCCGCTGTTCCGCTAAAGTTTCGAATACGAAAATCCATTCCCTGAGGTTGATTCGTAAATCTGGCAAATTCCCTCGATTCAATTTCGCTAACCATGATTGACCTGATCGAGCCGTATCTGCTTTCTACATCGCGCAAGCGCATTCCGGGCGATACGCCCGCCGCAGTTCGGTAAGTTGGGTCGGTGACCTCTATAAACTCAATTTTTGCGCTGATATCGATCGGCAGTCGCGTATCAAATTCCCCGGCAAACAGCGTCATCACCTCGCGATTCCTGGATAGAACTTGTATCAGCGCGATTCCTTCGCCGTCCGATGTTCGTCGAAACGAATATCCGCGCAGCGCCCTTTGCGCTTCGGCAACAGTCATTCCGATTTGGACACTTCCGGCGGAATCTCCCGTAATAAGTGTCGCTTGAGCAAAACCGTTTCCGGCATAAGTTAAACAAAAAACTACTAGTGCTAAAATTTTCCCGATGAGTGATTTGTTAAAAAAGTTCATTTTTTTCTCTCCTGTCGAATCTCGCTGAAGTATTATTGCGATCCTGGTTATGTGGACACAAATCGCCGCAAAATCAATGTCTCTAAGTTGTTGGGGAAATCTTGTCTCCGATTATAACGGAGCGAAGAAGTTTTTGAAAATTGGAGGTTCGATAAGTGAGCAGACCGCGATAAGTCTGAAAAACTAGTTTGAATTGAATTCCTTCGCATTTTGCACCTCAAAAGGTCAATCCTCATTCACCCTCAAAACAGCCAAAAACGCCTCTTGCGGAATTTCGATTCTTCCAACCTTCTTCATTCGTTTTTTACCCGCTTTTTGTTTTTCCAGGAGTTTTCGCTTGCGGGAGATATCGCCGCCGTAGCATTTCGCGGTGACGTTTTTGCCCATTGCTTTTACATTCGTGCGGGCAATAACCTTGTTTCCGATGGCGGCTTGGATCGGGACAACAAACATTTGACGCGGGATGAGTTCTTTCATCTTGCTGACAAGATCACGCCCGGTTTTCTCCGATGAGCTTCGATGCAAGATCAGCGAAAGCGCATCGACGGGTTCTCCCAAAACAAGTACATCAAGTTTAACCAAATTACCTTCCCGATAACCGGAAAGATGATAATCGAGGGAAGCATAACCGCGCGAGACGGATTTTAAGCGATCATAAAAATCCAAAACGATCTCATTTAGAGGCAGATCATAAACCAGCATCACGCGGTTTTTTGTTATGTACTCAAACTTCTTCTGAACACCGCGTTTTTCATCTAAGAGAGGCAAGATTCCACCAAGATATTCATCCGGAGTCAGAATAGTGGCTTCGATGTAGGGTTCTTCTATTTTTTCGATTCGTTCCGGATCGGGCATTTGCGAAGGCGAATCTACCTCGATCGACGATCCATCAGTAAGTCTTACCTGATAGCGAACGCCCGGCGCAGTCGTAATAAGTTCTAAGCTAAACTCGCGTTCGAGGCGTTCCTGAATAATTTCCATATGGAGAAGCCCAAGAAAACCGCAGCGAAAACCAAAACCAAGCGCAGTAGAAGATTCAGGCTCGTAGAAAAAAGAGGCGTCGTTGAGGCGAAGTTTATCCATTGCATCGCGAAGCTCTTCGTACTGCGCGGCGTCGGTCGGATAAAGCCCGGAAAAAACCATCGGTTTGACTTCCTGAAAACCCGGAAATGGTTCGGTAGTTGGGTTTGCAGCCCCGGTTATCGTGTCGCCGATCTGGACATCCGCCACGGTCTTGATCGAACCAGTCAAAAACCCGACTTCCCCAACACTCAATTCATTGACCGCGGTCGGCGCGGGGCGATTTACGCCGAGAGTTTCGATCTGATATTCACGTCCGGTGTTGAAGAACTTCATCTTCATACCCTTTTTTATGGTGCCTTCGATCACCCGGAAGAGCACAATTACCCCGCGATAGGAATCGTACCAACTGTCAAAGATCAAGGCTTTTAACGGAGCGTCTTTATCCCCTTTTGGAGGCGGAATATCGCGGACGATCGTTTCAAGAATTTCTTCGACGCCCTCGCCGGTTTTCGCAGAAGCCAAAACCGCATTTTCAGTCGAAAGTCCGATAATGTTTTCGATCTGTTCGAGGATCCTCTCAGGTTCGGCTGATGGAAGATCAATTTTGTTTAGAACCGGGATCAGTTCGAGATCATTTTCAATCGCCAAATAGGTGTTTGCAAGCGTTTGCGCCTCGACACCTTGCGAAGCGTCAACGATCAGAAGCGCTCCCTCACAAGCCGAGAGTGATCGGGAAACTTCATAAGAAAAATCGACGTGTCCCGGCGTATCGATCAAGTTTAGAACATAATCCTGCCCGTCTTTTGCCTTGTAATCCAAACGCACAGCATGAGATTTGATCGTGATTCCGCGCTCGCGCTCCAGATCCATGCTATCTAAAAGCTGTTCTTCCATATCGCGATCTGCAACGGCGCCGGTCAGCTGCAGAATTCGATCGGCAAGAGTAGATTTCCCGTGATCAATGTGGGCAATAATTGAAAAATTTCTAATAAATTCACGCTTCATAGATTTAAACGGTGCGATCTCTACATACGAGGATGGCGATACTAAGCAGATAGCATCCTAAGAACTTACAGTAAATTTCAAGATAAATCACGCCACGGAATCTAATAAAAACACCATTCCCTGCTAAAGAAAACGATATCAAACGAAAACCACCCTGCGCTCCGATCTAAGGGAAAAGCCCCTTGCGAAAGTTTTTTGAATCCAAAACTAAACCACGAACGAAGTCCCTCTTATAAAGTAAAAATTAACTCAAGCTTTACCGGAAGTTAATCGCAGCAGTTAGCTACTCTGACGCCCATCTACTCTTAAGGCATTGATGGAAAAGCGTTTTTTCCAGCCTTTTTTTGTTAATAAGAATCTGGTTGTCAGATCTGGGGGATTTGCAGAAACAGATGTGATCACGAGGATTTGAGTTGGTTTTATCGATTCGCAAATTTACCTTTGGATTTACTCGTGGGTCGACCGTTAGATAATAAAAAGATTGTTCGTTAAATCGAGAAAAGATTTGGCGATGCTCAGAATTGAGCGGCTACCACCGTCAATTACTGGCAAGGAGATAATTATGTCAATAAAGAAAATGACTTGCTCAATCAAGAAGGCGGATAATCTTTCGCATCCAACTGCATTTTTTGGTGAAATCCGAAAAAATTTCGCTCTACATATGGGCGTAATGTTCTCCGTTTTTATATTAATAGCAGCTGCTTCGGGCTCTGTATTTGCTCAAACAGTTACTTATAACAATCCTTATCAGACCTCTCAGACCTCGCGGGCAAGCGCGTTTCGGCAAGAAATTGCCCGCATCGTCGTAACCGTCGAACGTACGGGCGAAACACCGCTTCCAATATCAATGGTGCCGAGGGTCCAAACGGGCGATTTGATTCGGGTCAGAATGCTGGACGAACCGATAAACGGGGTCAGTCCGGACGAAAGTAATTGGGACTGGACACTATTGGTAGCCTTTGTAAATCCTTCACGGAATGAGGCCGAACAAGAATCTGTTTCCAGGGAAATTCAATTCCGACGAGATGGCTGGTATCGGGAACATATGTTCAAGGTTCCATACGATAGTCAGCCCGTATTTTTTCTTTATCCGAAACCGAAATATAGAGAGAAGATCAAAAAGCTTCTAAGTAAAAACTTCTCCGAAATACAGAAGATCGGTGAAAAAACTCTTGAAATTGCCGATGCTTATGGCCAAATCGGACTCTTTCTCAATGAATTACAGGGCATTATCAACCAAAACCCTTACGGCTACGGTTCGTAGTCCGGTTACAATTCACCTTATGGTTCGAGCCTTTCCGGGAATGGAGGGCGCTTTGGTGAAAACTTTACGCAGAATCAGGTCGTCGAAAGGCTTGCCCAGAGCTTTAATATTGCGCTACCGAATTGCTGGACCGGAAACAACAATGCCTATGGTCAATACAATTCTTATAACGCGGTCAACTCAAATGATTTTATCGCCCGAGCTCAGTGTGTTGCCAAAAATGTCAGCCTCGAGGATTTTGATCTGAGTGTTAGCCGCGTATTGCGCCAGGGGGGATTATTTGCCGCTGCAAAACTCATTGAGAAATATCCGCAACTCGAATACTGGATAAATATCGCGGCCGCCGCAGCCGATATTATCTTAAAAATACTTCAAAAAACGCCGATGAAAGTCGTGCCGACATTGGTCCAAACCGGAAATAATAATCAGTACGGCTATAATTCGTACAATACAAATTCGCTGTACAATTCGGGAAATTCCTACTCCTCATCGGGGCAGAATGTCCAAGGCCTTCCGCCTCTCGAGAAAATAAGTTTATACGCGGAGACTCCTCCGACAAACGGAGATTTTGTGACCGCGTTTCCTATAGTTTTGCACAAATGGCAGCCGGAAGCCGACCCCGAGGTTATTTCGCTACCCGTTCCGACACTTTTTGAACCGTGTCTGCACATCGGTGCAAACATTCTTAAGAATACCGATCTTTCGTATGATTGGCTGAGAGATGCATTTGCGAGAGATTTCCGTTTGATCATGAGTTCGAACAATGGCTTCTCGAAAGAATTCAAATTAGAAAAGAATTTAGGGATGTCCGGTTGGGTACTAAATCTCACGCCGCAAGATTTGCAGGCATTTCCAAAAGTGAAAATGCTTGTTGAATCAAAGGTTGTCGCAACTAGAGGATTCAGCGAAATCGAAAGTCCGAAATTTACTATACCGTTATCAGGCGGCGGCGATTGGGAAGTGCTCCCGGCATCGGCAAAGGATTTCTCGGTCGGCGGAAAACGACAGGTCGTGGTCAAAAACACTCAGGGAAGCTGCCGTTGTCTGCAGTCAGTCGTTTACAAACCGGCGACCGGAGGTGAATTTGTCTTCGCCGCAAATTCAAGCACAAATCCGCTCAGCTTTAGCGAAAATGGTGTCGAAGCCTGGTTTGAGATCGACACAACCTACTTCCAACCAGGGCAAGGAAAATTGGAATTGCGAGCGTATGGTAACGAACTACAACCCGACACGATCGATCTGAATTTGTATCCTGTTGCTCCGAAGATAACAAATATCGCAGTACATAAAGGCGACAATAAAGTCACAATTGAAGGTGAAAGGTTGGAGCAGGTTGAGATGTTAGAAGTAAACGGCAGAATTGCGAAGTTGGTAGGTGCTCCCTCAATGATTCAGTCTGAGAAAACAACTCAGGTGAGAACGTTTGCGCTTGCTAACCCAAAAGATTTAATTCTAACCAAAGAAGTTTCGTTGCAAATGCACCTAAATGGAGATCGTATCTACGTTTACCCGGAAAGGTTTCCGGTCTTGCTTTCACGACCGACAATTGCCGCCAATCCGAATAACGAAATTTTTGGCACAGTTGGAAATCCGAGTAAAACCTTTATTTCCGGATTTGATCTGGCGAGATACCCGGTCGTGCCAATCGACACGCAGCAAATGTCTGTCACAGTGAAATCAACTCTGACCGATTATTTGTTTCGAGCGGAAAACATAACTATTGAAACGAAAATAGAAAACGGTCAGGTTCAAGAATCGTTGCTGCCGACTGCAATGTTCGAAGTTCTCGATCCTTTTAACCTGAAAATTGGTTTTACGTTTGATCCTTCAAATCAGCAATATCTGGCGGGCAGAAGACTCCAGTTTCGTATCAAAGATCGAACCAGAGGAAATTCGGATTGGTACACGCTTCAGCAAACCTTTGTGAGGACTCCGGATATCGATTCAGTCAGCTGTCAGGGATATAGTTGTAAAATCGTCGGGAAAGGACTTGAATACATTGGTCAGATCTCGACAGACGGTGGTAACACGTGGCGTCCTGCCCTTCCGGTGGAGCCCGCGGCAAACGGCAGGTCTTTTATGCCGATACCCTCTCTCAACAATCGGACACTCTTGAAGATAAAGCTGAGAGATTTTCCGGATATGAGCGGCGTAAGGATCAATTAGAGAGTAAGTGTCGTAGTAAGATTGGTTGAGAACTTATTGGTTGCGGAAAATAGACTCGTACTTTTGTGCGGGTCTATTTTTTGGCGTCGGGAGTAAGACCGGCGTTGTTCTACGATCAAAGTAAGCAAAATCTATTTTCTAAAACTCGATCATCCGAAGAATCGTTGATTTTTCTCAAAATCTTACCCTATCTTTGAATCCAAAAGCATTCCAAATGCGAAAGCTTGTATATAGAAGATAATCCATACGGAGTTGGAAAACTAATTGATCCAACAAGAATTTGACCTCCGCGATTTCTCGTCCGGAAATTCCTGAAAGGAAAAACGAAAAATTCTAATTAGGATGATCTCTATCGCTTAGTTACTAGGCGCAAAATCCAACGTAAGTATGTTTGGCATTTCTGCGAAATTTGCTTAGGTATTTTTTTTAAGGATCAACATTAGTACAGAGGTCCTATACGAAGAGGAGAATTAAAATGAAATTTTCATCAATACTCAGGAGGCTGGGTCAATCGGTAAGGGGTTTTTTAACCTTTGCACTTACCTTGAGCCTCGCGGGGATTCCGGTTTTGGCATCGAGCCATTCCGAAGCCCCACTTATCAGCATGGACAGATATGCTGATAATACAGACACATACGCTTTTCGCAGTACCCAGCCGGGACGCGAGGGCTTTGTAACCTTGATGGCAAATTATATTCCGTTTCAAGAACCATCGGGCGGACCGCAGTTTTATCGTTGGGACGATACGGTTCTTTACGAAATTC
Source organism: Pyrinomonadaceae bacterium (assembly GCA_041746475.1). Lineage (GTDB taxonomy): Bacteria > Acidobacteriota > Blastocatellia > Pyrinomonadales > Pyrinomonadaceae > Aridibacter. Next base: position 38,332 of record JBGTGX010000149.1, read on the forward strand.
ATGTTGACAATACCGGAGACGGTGTTCCGAATATCACCTACCAGTTCAGATTTCAAACTCAAGTAGTAAACGGAGAAACCGTTTTGGGAATGGCAGCAGTAAATCAAGATGGTGTGATCAACAACCTGGCGGATGTGGACTATAATATGCCGCAAACATATTCGGTTACCCGGATTGTCAACTCGGCAAACGGAAAAGGCGGAACGACAATAGCATCCAATCTGAGAACTCCTCCGAGCAACATAGGACCAAACACGACACCGAATTACGAAGCTAATTTGGGATCGCAAGCTGTTTATCCGCTGCCGAATGGCGGAAAGGTTTTTGCAGGTCAGCGCGATGAGTATTTTTACATCGATCTTGGTGGTGTATTTGATCGTCTGGCACTTAGAGCAGTAACCCAGAATACGGATCAGAATTTTGACACTGGCGGAATCGATACAACTCAAGGCTACAATGTGAGCTCAATTGCGATCGAAGTTCCGATACAGGAATTAACGCGTTCCGGTAGTGTTCCGGCAAGCTCGACAGCACCGGATGCAGTCGTCGGCGTTTGGGCAACGGCTAGTCGAAGCTCGACGCGCGTGTTAAAGGAAGGAAGCCAGAAAGATGGTGGAAGAATGGTTCAGGTTTCAAGATTAGGTAATCCATTGGTAAATGAAGTAGTGATTCCTTTGAAATTGAAAGACGCTTTTAACGCGAAAACGCCTGAAGACGATTCAATTGCAGCACCGTTTGTACTTGATCCGCAGCTAGCTCAACTTCTAAAAGCGGTTTATGGAATAGAAGTTCCCGCCGCACCTAGAAACGATCTCGTATCGATCTTTGCGACAGGTATTCCGGTAAATGGAATAACAGGTCCAAATTACACAACGTTCCTTTCTGACGGAGTACCGCACGAATATTTACGACTCAATGTAGGTATTGCACCATCGGCAACTCCAAATCGCTTAGGTCTCTTAGGCGGTGATGTCGCAGGTTTTCCGAATGGAAGACGACCTTTTGACGATGTGACAGATATTGCTCTTAGAGCAGTAGCAGGCGGAACGCCGTTTACGCCTGAATTCAACGTTTATCCAAACAATGCATTGGGCGATGGTGTAAGCATGAATCCGGAAGGACCGCTGATGGTTAATTTCCCTTATCTTAGAACACCGAATCCCGGAAACACTCCGCGATCGAGCAATGTTCAGGGAAATCCGTAAAGGAAGCAGTAGCGTGGGCGAGGAATTTTTCTCGCCCGCTTTTTTGTCTCAATAAAGAAGAGAATATCGCATGAAACGAGAAAAAAAATTATTGTTAGTTTTATTTATCCTTGTCGCCTTTGCGGGTTTATCCTGCACTAAAAACAGCGGCGTAATATCTACCGTAGATGCAAATGAGAAAAAATTAATTGCAAGTCCGGCGGATAAAAGTATCGAACTGGCCCAGAATGCCGTAAATAAAGATCCGGAGCTGAGCAAAAGTCATTTGCAGCTAGCCGCCGCTTATCTAAAAAAAGTCCGCGAAACAGGTGACTATTCGATCAACCGCATAGCAGAAATATCCATTGCGAAAGCTCTCGAGATCGAACCCGACAGTTTTGAGGCGCAAGTGCTAAAAGCGCAGATATATCTCTCCGAACACAAGTTTGCCGAAGCATTGAAACTGGCCGAAGAATTGGAAAAGACCCATCCTAACAATACTATTGTTTATGCTATCAAGACGGATGCGCTTACCGAGCTTGGAAGATACGAAGAAGCAGTTGACGCCGCGCAAAAATTTGTTGATATGAGACCGGACGCAACTTCCTACACACGGGTGGCTCACCTGCGATCGCTCCACGGCGATATTGAGGGTGCGATTGAAGCCCGAAAAATGGTCATTCGTATTACGGATCCGAATGATCCGGAATCAATAGCCTGGGCATACAGCCAACTCGGAAAAGAGTATTTCGACATTGGGAATTTTTCGCAAGCGGAAGTCTTATTTAACACGGCACTGAAACTGTTTCCTGATTATCATTGGGCTCTGGCAGGAAAAGGCAAAGTTTTAGCTGCGCAAAATAAATTACCCGAAGCCGCAAGAGTATTTGAAAAGTTACGCAATCGAGTGCCTGAAACGAACAGAGAAATATATCTTGGCGACATTTATATGAAGATGGGCCGCGAAGCCGATGCACAAAAAATTTATAAAGAAGTGGCAAACCGTGAGAAGGCAAAAGAAAACGGTGATATGCATCGCATCGCGTTGCTCTGGGCTGACCATAACGTAAACCTCGATGTAGCTGTAGAGATCGCTAGGGCCGATCGCGCGAAATACGACGATCTATTAGCGAGTGACACCTACGCCTGGGCTTTGTACAAAAAAGGTGAATTTGCAAAAGCAAAGGACGAGATGAAGAATGCGATGCGTCTCAATTCAAAAAATGCACTCTTCTTTTATCATCTTGGGATGATCGAAAATAAACTTCAGAACTTTCAGGAGGCAGCGAGGTATTTGACATTAGCCTTGAAAACTAATCCGTCATTCGACCTGATTCAAGCCGATATCGCGAAAGACACCCTTGGAAAACATCGGAAATAACGATAATCAATTTCCTCACTTGATTCCCACAAACAAGAGATCTGCAGAACTTGCCGATCTCTTGTTTTTTTAAACTTCCAGCCTCTTACCCGCGCCAGGTAATTTATCGCATTCAAATTTTCTGATACGATTCAGGTTCGACTTTTCAATTTTGAAATTCCAAAAGGTGTCTATGAATACAAGATTTATTGCGTCTATTGTTTTGTTGGCTTTATTTGTATTGTCCATTTCGGCTCAGATTCCGTTCGATCGAGAGCAGTACAGGATCAAGCATAAGAAGTTTGTGTTAAAAAATGGGTTAACCTTGCTCGTCCATGAAGATAAAAACGTACCTATTGTCGGTGTGAATATGTGGTACCACGTAGGCTCGCGCAACGAGAAACGAGGTAAAACCGGCTTCGCCCATCTTTTTGAGCACTTCTTTTTTAATGGTTCTGAAAATCATCCGTTTGGTTTTCGTGAAGCGATGGATGATCTTGGTGCAAACAATAGAAACGGAACCACTAACGGCGACCGAACTAATTTCTTTGAAGATGTGCCAACTTCCGCACTCGAACGCACGCTTTTCCTTGAAGCGGATCGTATGGGGTTTCTAGAGGGTTATATTTCCCAGGAAATGCTCGATCGCGAAAAAGGTGTTGTTAAAAATGAAAAACGCCAGGGTGAAAACAGTCCGTACGGAACGGTTTTTAACGAAATTTTTGGCAAGATCTACCCATATTCTCATCCTTATTCCTGGTCCACAATCGGGGTAATGGAAGATCTTAACGCCGCCTCGCTCGACGATATCAAGGAATGGTACAAAACATATTACGGACCAAATAATGCTGTCATTTCGCTTGCCGGCGATATCACACCCGAACGCGCACTCGAATTGGTAACAAAATATTTTGGTGACATTCCGCCCGGGCCGCCCTTACAGCGAACTGAAAAATGGATTCCTACGATGGACCGTAAGATTCGTGATGAGATGGAAGATCGCGTTCCGCAAGCCCGTATTTACCGCGTTTATCAGGCACCCCCTTGGAGAGATAAGGAGGTTCAATATTTGAACCTGTTTGCGGACGCGCTTTCGGGCTCGAAAAGTTCTCGTCTTGATCGGCGGCTGGTTTATGAGAAAAAGCTCGCAACTGGAGTTTCAGCCGGAATGTTCGAGCGCGAGTTGGGAAGTCTTTTTCTTGTTACAGTCACCCTTAAACCAGGTGTCGATCCGGCCGAAGCCGAGAGCGAATTGGATTTAGTGGTGAATGAAGCTCTTTCGCAAGGCGTGACTACGGAAGAAATCACCCGGTTTCAAAATCGAAATCTCGCCGGATTTTTGCGCGGGAGTGAGAGATTAGGCGGTTTTGGAGGACGCTCGGATATTTTAGCTGCGAGTCAAACCTATGGCGGATCTCCGGAAGCATATCTTGAACGCCTTCAAACAATGGCTACGGCAACTCCGACACAGATCCAATTTGCTGCCAAGAAATGGCTTAGTGGCGACCATTACACGATGGTTGTAAATCCGGCACCGCCATTTGCACCGGAAAAAATTGCCGTTGATCGAAAGATCGTTCCGCCGCTCGGGGCACCTCCGACGATCAAATTTCCCGAGGTTCAAAAAGCCAAGCTTAAAAACGGATTGAATGTTGTTTTATTAGAGCGCCATTCTGCACCCATCGTTAACGTCACTTTGGCGGTGGATGCCGGAGCGGCATCCGACACTAAGGAAAAAGCGGGTGGCGCCAGTTTAGCGCTCGGTTTAATGGATGAGGGTACAAAAACGCGAGACGCATTTGAAATTGCGAATCAATTGGATTCTCTGGGAGCAAGTCTAGGCACCGGAACTGACTCCGATATGTCGTTTATCAGGCTACGAGCGACTTCGGAAAAACTGCTTCCATCGCTGGAAATAATGGCGGATGTGGTATTAAATCCCGCGTTTCCGGAGGATCAATTTGGAATTCAAAAGCAGCAGAGATTAGCGCAAATCGCCCAGGAGAAAGCTACTCCGAACGCAATGGCGTTTCGCACTATGCCAGTGCTGCTCTACGGTATCGATCATGCTTACGGAAAGCCTGAGAGTGGGTTTGTGAAGTCTGTCGAAGGAATTTCGCGCGAAGATCTGATCAATTGGCATGCCGCCTGGTTCAAGCCCGGAAGCTCGACGATCATTGTAGCTGGCGACACAACACTCGCAAAGATCGTCCCGATTCTGGAAAACGCATTTGGTTCATGGAAACCAGGCACCGCCCCGAAAAAGAACTTGACGACCGTCGCGCGAACGCCCGGCAAGAAGATTTATTTGATCGACAAGCCGGGTGCGCCGCAATCAACTATCATGGCGGCGCACATTTCAGAGCCCTCGGGACAACCGGAAGACCTTGCCGCCGAACCTCTGTTTAGAAACTTCGGCGGTATGTCAACATCCCGTCTAAATAGAAATTTGCGTTTGGATAAACACTGGAGCTATGGAACGGCAGGGCGTTTGCAGGATGCCCGCGGACAGAGACCGTTTTGGGTATTAGCGCCCGTTCAAACTGACAAGACAAAAGAATCGATGGTGGAAGTGAATCGGGAAATTCGTAATGTCGCGGGCGATAAACCCGTATCGGGCGAAGAGTTCGAAAGCATTTTGCGGAACATGACTTCGCGGCTACCGGGAAGATTTGAAACTCTTGCCTCGCTCGAAAGTGCAGCGATTGATCAGTTAAACTACAATTTGCCCGCGAATTTCTGGGCAAACTATGGGACAAATATGCGCAAGCTAACCGAAGCCGAGCTAGCCGCCGCGGGTAAAAGATTTGTTAAGCCGGATGAAATAATTTGGATTGTCGTCGGCGATTTGGCTAAGATCGAAAAAGGAATCCGCGAGCTTAATTATGGTCAAATCATAAAACTCGACTCGGATGGAAACGTTATTCCCTAAATAGTGATCCGCGCCCCTGCATTTTCTTGAGGAACGATTTTAAGCGTTCCTCTTTTTTTGGATTAAACTAAGTTATACTAATTTTTACCGTTTTCGGTAATGCAGTTATAAGTCATTGTATAACTCAATTTAGGGCCGTTATGATTAGTTTTGATTCTGAAATTTGCGCAGATTTTGCCGCTTCCTCGACCCGTGAATGGATCGAGACAAACGGTATCGGCGGTTTTGCATCTTCCACTATTTCAGGTGCAAACACAAGACGGTATCATGGACTTTTGACCGCGGCGACCGATCCTCCGCTTGGCCGAATTACCATGCTTTCGAAGTTTGAAGAAACTCTCTCTATCGATGGCAAATTATACGAACTTTCGGCAAATCAATATCGAGGTACAGTTCATCCAAAAGGCTACATTTATCTAAAATCTTTCCGCATCGATCCGTTCCCGATTTGGGTCTACGAAATCGATGGAATTGAGATCGAACGCAAAATCTTCATGGTTCATGGGGAAAACTCCACGGTCTGTGTTTGGTCGCTTTTGTCGAAGGTCGGAGGAAAAGACCGCTCAATAGAGTTGAAGATCAAACCTTTGCTTTCATTCGTTGATTACCATTCTTTGCAACACGAAACCGCCGAGAGTATAGCAGATTGTGAGATCTCTGAAAGATTGATAACTGTCAAACCAAAAGCAAATTTACCAAATCTCTATTTTAGCCACAATGCAAAGGACGAAGCCAAAACCGGATTCTGGTATAGAAATTTCGAGTATCAACTCGAAAAGGAACGCGGCTTCGATTTTTCTGAAGATTTGTTCCAGCCATTCACACTCGCTTTTGACATGGCGGAGAACGCAGTCGTGTCAGTTTCGACCACCCGAAAAAATTGTTCTGAAGCACTTCAACTTGAAGAGGCCGAAAAATATCGCCGCGCGCAGCTTATCGAAATAGCCGGTGCCGATGACCACTTTACACAGCAGCTTGTTCTGGCAGCAGATCAATTTATTGTGTCCCGTGGGGATGGAGATACGATCATCGCGGGTTATCCATGGTTTTCAGATTGGGGTCGCGATACTATGATCTCCCTCAGTGGTTTAACTCTTTCAACTAATCGTGAAGGGATCGCAAAGAATATCCTGCATGAATATGCAAAATATATTTCCAAGGGAATGATACCCAATCGTTTCCCCGATGCGAGCGACGAGCCGGAATACAACACCGTCGATGCAACCCTTTGGTATATCGAAGCAATTCGTGCTTATTTAGCGAAAACCGAAGACTATGAATTTGTAAGGGATACTCTCTACGAAGGAATGGTAGAGATAATATACTGGCACCAACGCGGAACCCGTTTTAATATTCATCTGGACGAAGACGGACTACTTTTCGCGGGAGAGGAAGGTTTGCAGTTGACCTGGATGGATGCAAAATACGGCGACGAAGTGTTTACTCCTCGAATAGGAAAGGCCGTAGAAATTCAAGCCCTTTGGTACAACGCACTTAGGACAATGACCGAACTTGCCGACAAGTTTGGCGATCAAGACGGCATGCACCAGTACGCCGAAATGGCAAAGCAAACCAAAGCGTCATTCAATCGTGATTTCTGGAATGACGAACAAGATTGCCTTTACGATTTTATCGACCGCGACATTCGGGATGCATCGGTTCGCCCGAATCAGCTTTTTGCCGTGAGTCTTAAACATTCGATGCTCAGCATGTTTAAGGCTAAGAAGGTAGTGCAAAAGGTTGAGAGCGAATTGTTTACGCCGCTCGGTCTGCGCTCGCTTTCTCCAAAAGACGAAAAATATCGCCCGATCTATGCGGGCTCGCCGCATGAAAGGGATTCTGCATATCATCAGGGAACAGTTTGGGCTTGGCTAATGGGAGCTTTCTTAACATCGGTAAAGCGAACCTATCCTAAAGGAAGAAAATCCCGGCAATACGTGGAAAAAATTCTCGATGGGTTTAAGACTAATTTGGAAACTGCAGGCGTAGGACAAATATCCGAGATCTTTGACGGCGATGAGCCCCATAATCCTCGAGGATGTTTCGCCCAAGCCTGGAGTGTGGCGGAAATTTTACGAGTCTTAAAATAGTTTAGAATCCTGCACGAAACTTTTTCGAGTGCGTTCTAGAATTCAAATTTGGCGAAGGCCTTAAATTAAAAGGAAACAGAAAAAATGAAAAACCTATGCGTTCTTTTTTTGGGAATTTGCGCGCTCTTCATTGGCGCGTGTCAATCAACACAACCCCCGGAAACAGGTGAAAATCCAAGTGGAACGAATACCGAAACGAAATCCGAGACCCCTGAAACAACAAAGGTAAAAGACGGCTACGTAGTTTCCCAAGAAGGAACCGCCAAGGAAACTCCGGAAGCCGGAAAAGCGAATATTCAAGGGAAGGTTTTGTTTAACGAAAAGCCGGCACCTGGAGTTGAGGTAAAACTTTGCGCGAAATTTAATACATTCTCAGGATGCAGCGGTGACGAATTCAAGACAAAAACCGACGATAAAGGCGAATATTTATTCAAGAATATAGAGCCCGGAGAATATGCCGGCTTGCTCGCCCGCGTTTTTGATACACCGATGTATATTTTTGCGACGCAAAGTTTTGGAATAACTTCAGCAAAATACAAGATCGAAGCTGATAAAACCTTTTTCGCACCCGCAACAAATCTTTTCAAATCGGACCTAAAAGCCGTAGATCCAAAGTCAAACGCGAAAGTTGACGCCGCGGATCTTGAGATAAAATGGGAAAAATACGAAAACGCTGCATACTACAAGTTTGGACTCTATCCTGATGAATCGTCTGTTGTGTCGCCGTACATAAACCAAAAAGCGGAAGGCGAGAGTTTCAAGATCGAAAAATCTTTAACCCCCGGAAAATATCGTTTGAAGATCGATGCATACAACGCAAACGATATAAAACTCGCGCAGTTAAAGGAAGACGTTGAGTTTACAGTAGCCGGCGAGGTTCCTAAAGAAGCGAAGAAAAACGACGACGCGGGGAAAAGCGATAAATAGCTATATGTTTGCGGAGCTTTGCTCATGAACACAAAAAAGGTGCCAGCATAAATGACAGCACCTTTTCCACTTCCACTGTAGAAGTTATTCAATTATTTTTCTTTTCGGTCTTGGCAAAATAGCCCTCTCGATGTGTGAGCTTGACCTTTTCCTTTGCAAGCACGGGGTTCGCAACCTGAATTTCGATCTTCCGATAGCTCCCGTCGCGTCGCTGATTTACAGGTTCATAAACAAGCAGATACTGCGAACGCATTTCCTCCTGGATCTGCCTAAACGCGGTGCGGAGCTCCATTTCATCCCGGGGGAAAAAAGCCCTTCCGCCTGTGCTTTCAGAAACCTTATTCAATACCCCCGTATTTACACCGTCAAAATAATTGTCGCCGATGCCGATCGAATAAATCACGGCCTCAGCTTTGAGTGCCGCTTCCACAGCGTCTGACATTTTTTTTGTGCCGTAAGTGTTTACACCATCTGTCAAAAGAATGATCGCGCGGCGCGTTTTATCCGGTGACGAACCAAGCACCTCCTCGCTGGTCACCCAAAGCGCATCCCAGATCGCCGTCGAACCGGTAACGTTTCGATTCTGCGATGAAGCCGGAGGCGTTCCAACAACGACACCGCCCCCAACATATCCCGATGGCGGCGTAAAAGTTACATTGTCGATTGCCCGTCGAAGCCTCGAAATGTTGCTTGTCATTCCCTGCTCGAGCGTTGCCTCACCTGTAAATGAGACGATCGCTACTTCATCCTTCGCGGGTCTGACGACCGATTCTAAAAACGATTTTGCGGCGTCTTTCTCCTGCGGAAGTGTTCGCTCTTGCGAGGCGCTTGTGTCAATCAAGATCGTCAGGGAAAGCGGCAGATCAACCTGCCTGGCAAATGCCGTAACCTCCTGCCGTTCGCCGTTCTCATAAAGGTTAACGTCGCCTAGTTTAAGATCGGTCAGCAGTCTGCGCTGTTTATCCTGAGCCGTAAAAAGAACGTTTACGACCTCGGTGTCGATCTTTATTATTTCGTCGTCATCTTCGATCAGATCAACATCATCGGCGTTTTTCAATGGCGGCGGAGTCGGAATCGGGGTTGCACTTGATTTTGGGTTGGTCGGCAACTGCTGCGCGCTTGTAAACGAAATTCCGAAAAGCCCACCTGCCAAAAGCGACAAACCGGCTAATCCCAACAATACTTTTCTTATTTCTTTCATACGTCTTACCTTATTGCTTCAAGGTGTCCTTGATCGCTCTATATTCTTCCTTGGTACGGATGTCGTATTTTTTTTCGTTTGAAGGATCCCTGAACCTAACCTCTATCTTGCGCTTGCTACCGTCATAATTTTGGTTAGCGGGTTTGTAAGTCAAAATATATTGACCGTGAAGTTCTTTGGAAATTGTGGTAAACGCCGTCTCGAGTTCGAGCATATCTCCCGTAAAAAATGCTTTTCCGCCGGTAGCTTCACAAAGCCTTTCGAGAAATTTGTCGCCTTTATCCTTAACCGTTCCTGCTTCCACACCCGGAACCGTCCCTAGGAAACCGGCTTTTGTTGAGATGCCGAAGATGGTAGTTTCCGTACGCTGGGCGATATCGATCGCGTCGCCAATATCCGCACGGCTAAATGTATCGTCGCCATCCGTAATAATTACGATCACACGCCTTCCCGGCGCGGAGCGAAGTTTCTCATCCGAAAACTGCCAAACCGCATCATAAAGCGCAGTTTGCGAACCCGTTTTATCTACCTTGTCGACCGCGTCGTCCAATAGATCGAGTTTGTCCGTAAAATCCTGATGAAGCTTCACATTGTGGTCAAAAGTCATAAACGCGACCTTATCTTTTCGAAGCCTAGTCACTGTGTAAATAAAATTCTTCGCCGCTTCCTTAGAAAAATTTAGCTTACCCTTCGTCGAGCGCGAAGTGTCCATCAAAACCCCGACGTAAACCGCCGGATTCGTCAGTTCATCGGTAAAAAAAGTACTTTCCTGCTGCACACCGTCTTCGAATACAACAAAATCGTTTCGCTTGAGCCCCTTAACAAAAAGCTCTTCCTTCTTTTTCTTCTTCTTTTTCTCAACAGATATCGGAAGCCGGACCTCAAACGTCGTAACAGGATCGTCATCCTGCGCAAGCGTTGGAATCACCAGAATCGCTGCCAAACTTAGGCAAAATAATAACCTTCTAAAACTCTTCATAATTGTGTGAATTATTCTTGCAAACTAGCTCAAGCTTCGATGATAAACGCCGAGTCTATGTTGCCTAAGCCAAACGGTAAGTATAGCAGGAATATTTAGGTATAAAAATCATTGCGCGGCACTGAATTCTCGCGATTAAAGATTTTCACAGACTGAGTTACGGGGTCCTTCATCTCATAGGAGGAAGACGACATTATCGTCGCGGCGGATAATCCTTCCAACCCCACGGAGCCTCAGGCTTTTCAACGTCTTTCGTCAGATCAAACCGAATACTAAAAAACCGGTCTGTCCCAACACGTCTTAGATTGTATGTGAAATGTTCTTCGGTTAGATCGATCCACCAAACATTCGAAGCAGCCGCAGGCAACATCTCCGCGGTTTCCTTATCTGCCGGAAAAACCTGCCTCGTCGCCGAACCGCTATTCGAAGCCGTTCCGCCATACATCGTTACTTTGTCTGACGTTCCGTCCTCATGACGATGATCGTGTTTGAGTTGAATGCGATCCCCGATTTTCGTCAAAACCCACGTCCGGGATTTATCTTCGCCTACAAAAAAAGGAATCTTGATCTGGTTTTCTTCGCACGCGCGAACGTGCATTACGAGCTCCTTCCCGCGAAAGGAATCATCCTCAGGTGCATGGACGATCTCGCCCGCAAAAGCCTTTCCGCATTGTGCTTGTAAGGAATTCCAAAAAGCTTGGACGTCATCTGTTTGTGAAGAAACATTAAACCCAAGCATCAAAAGCACTAAAATCACATACGCTGTTTGTTTCATAATAATTCAATAGTTTCCCAACCATTTCAGAAAATTTTTACCTGTGATAGCTGATTCGGTCAACAAGGCTGAAAGAAAGAGCCGTAGCTATAACGGATGTACCGAGTTCCTAACGGGTTGAATAGAACATTTTGTCGGGTGTTCAAGTGAACAATTATATTCGAAATTTTACAGTCGTTCAGCAGTTCAATCATTTTGTTTGCTAATTCTGACCGGCGTTTCCTCTCTATTCTATTACTTACTACGGCAAAAGATCGAAGTTTTTCACATCATCAAGTTACAGACAAACTAAGCTTACGGTAAAGGAGGATATTTTTCATGAGCGGAAATAAAAAGATCTTACTTGGAATAATTGGTTTTATGGCTATCGGAGTCATCGGATTTGTTTCGTTAGTCTTATATTTATTCTCCGATGTGATTCGTGAAAGTCAGGAACTTAGTCTTGAAGACAAAGCTCCGATCGAAACCAGAAAATTAGCTCAGAAAAATCCAACTTCCTACACTTTTGACATAAATTTAAAAGAACTACAAGAAAAAATAATTCCCGCTCTCCAAACTCCGGATTTTGAGTCTCCTTTTCCTTTTAAACCATACGAGAATTCTGAACTTACGGGATACTCAGATTTTTATATTTGTGAAGCAAATGACGATACATGCCTAGGTTCAAACGATGATGAATTTGAGAAAACGTTTAAGAAAAAGGAAAACGAAAACGACATTTATTATGCCAGTGACGGAATGCCAATACTTTCTTCAACCTACTATGCCCTGGGAAAACCATTAGAGTTTCGGATGGATTTCCACATTCACCTCGAAGAGATCGAGGATAACAAAACTAAGGTGACAATTTTTCCGATAAAGCCGGTAGTTTACAAAGGAAAAGGTGGGCGAGGTATGCATGGAGGTGCCTTAAAAAAACAAATTCCTGTAGAACCGACAACCGTTGAAGAATATCAATTACTTCGCTATATCGGATTTGTGTTGGGAGAAAAAGATATGCCGGAAGTAGTTCTTCCTAAATAGCTTTTTTGAGCGCTTATTTGATATAACCTATGCTTTCATCATTTCATGGAATGACAGCATTTCTGCACACATTTTCCCTTTTATTTGTTTTCCTTTTTCCAAAATAAATACGCTAAATTCGATAGAGATGGCGCATTTTGATGTATTGATTGTTGGAGCCGGACTCTCCGGAATCGGAGCGGCGGCGCATTTGAAGATGGAGTGTCCGCAAATAAAAACCGTGAACAACCAATCAAAACCCAGAAACTCGAGCATCTCCTGTCGCTGAAATCGACAAAAATTGCAGCGTAGGGTGAAGCGAAGAATGAGCGAAACCCTACGTTCGATGAAGATTTATTCCCGACGCTGAAAGTGTCGAACAATCGGCGTTTGCTGTTGCTCACTTTCTGCGAGCCTCAGATTTTCACACCAGACATAGGGTTACGGCAAAAAACGCCTTCACCCTATGATTTATTGTCAGTCACCTTTGGCAACAAGATCTTAATTTAAAATTCGATCACTGATACAAGCGAACCCAATTCACTAAATGTTAGTCTTTGGTTTGCTCAACTCCGAAATACTTATGAATATCCTTTACAAGTCTTTCTCTTGCTTTGAGTTCAATCTTATCCTGCCGTTCAACTAGCAAAACACATTCTTTCACAACCTCTTTTGTCCATTTGTCTCGAAAATAATCAACTGGAAATTGCAAGATTAACCCAAGAATAAAGAGAAAAAGTACCGCAGCAATTGTTCCCCACACCGGACCAAGGGAAATCCAACCATATACAAAACTAACTCCGGTTACCCCAAAAACGAAGATGACAGATAATACTGTGTATATAAAGTTTTGTACTGTTTCTGAAAACTTTTTTGAAGTCATAAATTTAGTGTTTTCAATTTCCTGTGATTAACAACTCTCACAATTTCTAAACAAACATCTTCCCCGGATTCAAAATCCCTTTCGGGTCAAAAACTCTCTTGATCGCTTTCATGATCTCAAGCGTTGGCTCATCGACGGCAATGTGTAAATACTGCGATTTTACATAGCCGATACCGTGTTCGCCGGAGATCGTGCCGCCGAGCTCGACCGAGAGTTCGAACGTTTCTTTTACACATTTGCGGGCGCGGGCAATGGAAACGGGATCGTGGCGGTCGCACATAAAGTTTACGTGAATATTGCCATCGCCTGCGTGACCGAAGTTGGCGACAAAAGTGCCGTGTTTCTTGCCGATCTCTTCAACGCGGCGGATGAGTTCGGGAACTCTTGAGCGCGGTACGACGACATCTTCGTTTATCTTAAGGTTGTTGTATTTCATCAAAGACGGTGAGATCGCACGGCGGGCGTCCCAGAGTTTGTTTTCGTCTTCTTTGCTTTTAGAACGAAGACTATCGAAACCTCCGTTCTCGCCCAAAATTCTTTCGATGATTATTGAATTACGCTCCACTTCCTCGCTCGAACCATCGACTGCAACTAGTAAAATGGCTTGAGTTTCGGACGAAAATCCAAAAGCGAAATTTTGTTCAATTGCACCGATGCAATTGCGGTCGATCACCTCCATCGCCATCGGGAGCAAGGCTTCCGGTGTGAATTTGGTCAAAACCTCACATGCCGCTTCCATCGTTTTAAACGAAGCTCGCACGGTCGCCGTCGATTCCGGCATTGGCAAAAGTTTTAGAGTCGCTTCGGTGATAATTCCCAATAAGCCTTCCGAACCGCACATCAAACCCGTTAGATCAAAGCCGACGACGTTTTTTACTGTTTTTCCACCGGTGCGGATAATTTCGCCGGTTGCCGTAACGACCTCCAAACCCAAAACCGAATGTTTTGTTACACCATATTTCGGAGTCCGCATTCCGCCGGCATTTTCCGCGATGTTTCCGCCGATAAATGAATCCTTATAGCTCGCCGGATCCGGCGGGAAGATTAGTCCAAATTTTTCGACCTCCTGCTGCAATTCAAATGTAGTTATCCCCGGTTGGCAGATCGCATAGAGATTTTCCTCGCTGATCTCGAGAATTTTATTCATCCTGTCCGTGCCGATCACAATTCCTCCGTCAATCGGAACCGCTCCGCCTGTATAACCAACGCCGCCGCCGCGCGCCGTCACAGGAAAGATTTCCTTATTCGCAAGTTTTAGGATCTCAGAAACTTCAACAGTCGTCTCAGGAAATAAAACCGCTTCAGGCGGAAACTTCTCCTTAACTGCATCGGCGCCGTAAGGCTCAACTTTTTCGGGCTCAACCAGGATATTCTCACCACCAACAATTTTAGACAATTTGTCTAAAACTTCGGGCTTCGAAGCATTAGTCGTTGCGCGACCTTTGGAATTGAAGTGAATTGATTCGAACATATAAAATCATCTGAGTGCCATTTTGAAGACCCTTGTTTCTTCATTTGCGTTCTCCCAAATCGACCGTTTCCTATGATATTGTAAACTTTACTCAAGGAAAAAGCTGATGCTCAAGAAATTTGAATATACAGATATTCTCGGTTGGTCTCACAGCAGGTATAACACCTTTCGCACATGCAAGCGAAAATATTATTACACCTATTACGGGCAGTATGATCTGGAGAATGCCATAAAGATCAGCACTCTAAGGAATTTAACGAGCGTCGCGCTTGAGATCGGGAATATTAGCCACAAGATCATCAAAGTTTTGTTGACGCGAATTCAAAAAAGTGCGGAGCCGATCAACCACGAACGATTTGCCAGTTTTGCCGAAAGAAAAGCGATGGAGATCTTTAGCACAAAAATTTTTCAGGAGATTTACTATAAAGACCGCGACAATATAGATTTTGAAGCGGATATTTTTGAACACGTCAGCAGCGGTTTAGTAAATTTTCTTGATAGCGAGAGACTTCAATGGCTTTTTGAAGAAGCACTTGTCGAGAAAGATGATTGGATCATCGAGCCTGAAGGTTTCGGGGAATGCCGCATCGACGACATGAAAGCCTATTGCAAGGTTGATTTTTTGTTTCCCATTGGAGAAGAGATCCATGTGATCGATTGGAAAACGGGAAAACAAAATTCCAACAAACACCGTGAACAATTAACGGGTTATGTAACGTGGGTTTCATTTCATTTTGGCAAGGAATTTGACGAAATTATACCGACAGTGGCTTATCTATTACCCGAATATCGTGAAAATTCAGTAGAGATTTCGGAATACGACATCACCGACTTTTCAATTCAGATACGGAAAGAAACCGATCGAATGCTGGAATACTGCGTCGAACCCGAGCTTAATAGACCGCGCGAAAAGAAAGATTTTCCGCTTACCGAAAATGAAAAACTCTGCAAATTCTGCAACTTCCGCGAACTGTGTGACCGGGTTTAGTCACTAAACAACGTCGGCTGTTCGCTATCTTCTTCAAAGCCCTCCGGATACCAACGATACACTTCCAAATCACAAAAACCTTTTTCGTTAAACTTGACACCTTCCTCTTCGAGCATATTTTGCTGGAGATTTGTGGCAAACGTGATTTTCGCAGTCGAACAACCGCCTTTTGCGTTTATTACGCGCTGCCACGGAACGTTGTCTTCGCTCGAAGCATTCATCGCATAACCCACCGTGCGAGCCGTGTAGCCTTCGCCAAGCAATTCAGCGATCTGCCCATACGTCATTACTTTTCCGGAAGGAATTTCGCGAACGATCTCATAAACTCTTTCCTGATATTGTTTTTCGCTTACTGACATTGGAAAAAAGGAATTTACCACAGCGACAAGATTTAATCTCTCTTCTCGCGCCCATTGGTGTATTTCTCGGGGCTAACCGATCTCTCTCAAAACAGTACGTGCTGGCGATCCATCTCCTGCACCTTCTGCAATTTTTAAGGGTAAACAGATCAATTCGTAAACACCTGCCGGCACATCCCGCAAGTCCAAGCCCTCTAGAATTATCACTTCCTTTTTGAGAAATGTAATATGCGTTTCCGGCGTTTCGGCGTCAAATGCCTCTACTGATAAATAATCAATACCGACGAGTTTCACGCCTTTTTCAACCAATACTTTCGCCGCCTCCGGCGCAATGTATGTGAAGTCCTTTCGAAAACCCTGTTCCAAATGATTCCAAAAACCGGAGTTTCGTGTCTTAAAAAGAACACGTTCTACCCCGTCCAAATCCGCGAGATGGTTCGGCTCGACAGCCATGACTTCCTCTCCAATTTCGACAACGCGGCATTTGCCGATTAGCGTTCCAAGATCGAGCTCAATAATTTTCTTTGTTCCCTCGATAAAATGGTTTGGCGCATCTACGTGAGTGCCCGTATGCACACCCATACAGATCTGCGAAACATTTGCGGCATCGCCGTTTCCTATAGAAAGTTTTAGCTGGATATCGACGCATGGATCGCCTTTATAAACAGGAGTTTTGCTGCTGATCGGCACCGTCACATCATAAATCTTCATACATTTAGAATAATCCAGATTTGGCAAACACAAAAGGCTCTGTTAGAAATAAAAGAGTGCCCGCGAATTACGCGAATCTTCGCGAATGAGAATAAGAAAGCAATATTGGGAATTCGGCAATTAGGTTACATATTTGTAAGGTAACAAGCTAGTTCGGGTCTCCACCCAAAGCAGATATTTTTTTTTGTATTCGCGTTCATTTGCGTAATTCGCGGGCAAACATTTTTCTTCCTATGAAAAGCCAAATCATTTCAGCATCTAGTTATTCAAACACCGCTCCGCTTATTTGGTCGTTTCTTTACGGCTCACTCCACGGAAAATACGAGCTAATACTCGATACCGCGCCTGCCCGCTCGGCCGAATTGCTGTCGCGTAACGAAGTTGATGCGGCGCTTGTTCCGGTGATTGCCGCGCAATTGATCGATGGAGTAAGAGTTATCCCCGATGTTTGTGTCGGCGCAAAGGAAAAAGTGCGGAGCGTTTGTCTCGTAACACGCGGGGAAGAATTAACGGAAGTAAAATCCGTCTCGCTCGATGTCTCGTCCAAAACGTCTGTTGTTCTGACAAAGATCATTTTCAGGAATTTTTTTGGTTCTGAACCCAAATGGATAAACGTGGAGCCGAACCTTGATGAAATGCTTAACGTATCGGACGCTGCATTGTTGATCGGCGATCCGGCGCTGAATATAGACGAAACCAAATATCAAAAGTTTGATCTCGTACAACTATGGAAAAAATTTACCGGATTCGGATTTGTATTTGCGATGTGGATGACCAGACGCGAAAATATCGACATCGATTTTGCCGGAGCGCGTGATGAAGGCGTCGCCCATTTAAGAGAAATTATTGCGAACTATGAAGGAGAAATTTCGCTAACCCATGAAGACTTAGAAGAATATCTTACTGAAAATATTTCGTTTTCGATCGATGATTCAATGCAAAGTGGCCTGGATCTTTATTTTGAGTTGGCGAAAGCAACCGATTCATAAGGATCGAATAAGAATAGGGGTCAAAGGTTTTGTTATGGAGCGGGGCGCCGCGTAGCAGAACCCGGAAAAATAATAAAACTGCCACTAAAAACTGATTTTGGATTAGTTTACGAATATTCCCTTCGTAGTCCCCTAATCTTTCTTCTTAACCAACACGACAGTCTTCAACGATTCTTTTGCGATCA
Source organism: Pyrinomonadaceae bacterium (assembly GCA_041746475.1). Taxonomy (GTDB): domain Bacteria; phylum Acidobacteriota; class Blastocatellia; order Pyrinomonadales; family Pyrinomonadaceae; genus Aridibacter. Next base: position 56,368 of record JBGTGX010000149.1, read on the forward strand.
CTTCAGCAATAGATTTTGTACCCATTTCAAAGCCCGGCTTTTCAAAAAC
>JBGTGX010000150.1:0-7401 GCA_041746475.1 Pyrinomonadaceae bacterium
AGTACGCGAACGCGTCCAGTTCACGGGTCGACGCCTCCAGCTCGGCGGTGCGGTGCCTGACCCGCTCTTCCAGCTCCTCGTTGAGGCGGCGTACCTCCTGCTCGGCCCGTTTGCGTTCGGTGATGTCGGTAATAACGCGCATCGTGCCGCTAAATTCCTCATCCGCATTGAAAATCGGCACTCCGCCGACAATCGTCCATAAAGTTTCGCCCGTTTTTGTCTTCAAACGCAGTTCGTATTGATTAGAAACACCTTTTTGTCGTTTCCGGTTGGCTTCGTGGACAAACTTGCCCGCTTCTTCGTCCAATAAAATATCGAACGTAGTTTTGCCCACCAATTCTTCCGGTTTGTGACCGATCATCTCGCAAAAACGATTATTGACAAATACAATGACTTCATTTTCATCAACCTGAAGAAGCCCTTCGCTCATATTTTCGACTAAATTCCGCAATTTATACTCGCTTTCGGACAGAGCGATCTTATCCCGTTCCCGTTCGGTTATATCAATCGCCGTACCGCCGATGAATTTATTACCTAAAGTGTCTTTGACCGGGAATTTAAATGTCAGCCATTTACGTTCCGAGCCGTCCCGTAAAGGAATGGTTTCAAGCAGTTCTGCGGTTTTATCCGAGTCGATAACTTTTCGGTCATTTTCCCAGACACTTCGGGCGGCTTCTTCCGGCAGCCAGTCATAATCGGTCCTGCCAAGCAGGTCTTCCATTTTGAGATCGAAAATTCGCTCCATCGTTTCATTGATATAAACGTATCTTCCCGCTTCATCTTTTAAAAACGCAACTGCCGGGTTGTTATTCATAAAACTACGAAAACGCTCCTCGGATTCGCGTAAAGCATTTTCCACCTGCTTACGCTTAGTAATATTGCGAAAACTCAAAACCCGCCCGATAATCTCGCCGTCTAAGATTTGCGGCTTTGAAAAGCGTTCGTAGATTCTTCCATCCGTCAGTTCCCATACACTTAAATCCGTAACTTCCGGCTGCTCAACGGATTGTTCTACTTTTTTCAAAAAATCTTCGGGAGACTTTAATTGTTCCATAACGCAGGCTATCACCGGCTTGCTGTTCTTATTCATTACATTTGCGGGAATCTCCCACATCTCAACAAACTTTTCATTATAAGTTACGATATTGTTGTCGAGGTCAACCACTAAAATGCCGTCGGCGGTTGCTTCAAATGTCGAGGTTAATAATGAAACATTCTTTTGCAGTTCCTCTCTCGTTTGTTTCCGCTTGGTGATGTCGTGGTCAGTGCCGCGAAAACCCGTCACCTCGCCGCCGTTATCAAACACCGGAACGGCACTGCTTTCCATATATCGAATACTTCCGTCTTTGTGCTGCCAGCGGCAAACGAGATTTCTCCAACCGCGTTTTTCGGCAATAAACTGCGGGAATAATTGCTCGATTTCCGCACGGTCTTCTTCATACATAAAGGGAAGTAAACTCTTTCCGTTAAGTTCTTCCGGCGTGTAGCCGAGAATCGCTTCAACTGCCGGGTTGTTGTAGATCGAATTACCGTCAAGGTCAATCTCCCAAATCCATTCATCCGTCGTTTCGACAATCGAGCGAAACCTTTCTTCGCTCTCGCGCAAGGTGACGGTTGCCTTTTCCTCTGCACGATTTGATGCACTTTTCTCCAAAGCATTCCGCACTGCCGACGGAAGCCTCTTAAGACTTGATTTAAGAACATAATCCGCCGCTCCCTCCTTCATACATTCGACTACCATCTCTTCGGTTAATGCACCGGTGCATAATAGAAAGGGTATATCGAAATCAAGTTCTCTGAGCAGACGTAGAGCTTCAAGACCGTTGAACTGCGCCAGTCCATAATCCGAGATAATAATGTCCGGATTAAACTCGTCCAGAGCGTTAAGAAATTCTTGTTTGTTTTCGACCCGTTTGGACGTAAAAACAAGTTGTGCCTGCCGGAGTTCACGCACAACTACCTCGGAATCGGTTGGTTGGTCGTCAAGTAAAAGGATACGAAATTCTTTGATCATATAGATTTTTCTCCGTTCTGCTGCCAGCCTTTATCGATTATTTGTTCACTCGTGCGTTCGACGTTGTGATTGATGCCCCTTCCTTTTTCACGCGCCTCAATAAACTCGTCGCGATCCGCGTGATTATTCATTTTCGAGAAGTCTGCGTCCGAATCGGTAGCACCAGTCTGTCCGACTGGATAATGGTTATCCACACACCGAGTTTTCTTATGCATATCACGAACCTGCTTAAGAGCCGGCGAAGACTCTTTTAATTGTTCCGGTGAAGACTAAACGGGCGTCAGAACGGTGAATAAGATAAAATTGAAACTTATAGTCCAAAACATTTGGGAATTAACCATCCTAATGAATTTGAACATTTTGTTGGGATATTGTGTTTTGAGGTATTTACCTGCGGAATAATAAAGTAGTTGATTGAGAATAATCTTGGGCTGAGGGCTACTCTCCCTGTAAAGTGTATTATTTTACCTTGGTAAATTGCAATATTTAAATTTGTTTAACCGTGTATTCGTCTTTTAATTTATTGTTGCAATTGCCGATTTTCAAACTCGGCTAAATGCCTTGCAAACGAAATCAAAAATCTTATACTACAACCTCTTTAGATTCTTAAAGTTAATTTGCCTTTAGTACTAGTAATGTGGGTTTTACCACCTCACGGTGTTGGTAAGTTCTGAGCCACTGACCGATGATATTGGTTGGATATCTGTCCTTTTAATGGCCCCCAATTTTCGGACAGGTATTTAAGGTGTAAAATCGCTGTCAGCAGTGGAGGAAAATTATATGCTGAAACAGCGGAAAAGTTACAGTGCGGATCTTAACGCTCGGGTCGCGATCGCAGCTTTCAAGGGACAGGAAACGATCAATGAGATCGCTTCGCTGCACGAGATTCACCCGAATCAGGTGAGCCTTTGGAAATCGCTCCGAATAAGATCGTCAAAGCCTGGACTTACGATGGAAAATTGCTCGGAACGGAGATTCGGGTCCAAGAAGGCGAGCGAGTCCGCATCACCGTAAATAACAAACTTCCGGAAGTTGATTGAACATTTTTTTTGGAAATATGAAAATATTGCTTGACTTGACACTAACTGACGAGCTGTAAACTTTCATATGAACCCGGAAAAGATATTTATCCGACTGCTAAACAAAGATAAATGAGAGGCAAATTATGAAAGACATAATGACAAACGGCGAAACGTATATTGATCCGATCTGCGGTATGACCGTTTCACCTGAAACCGCCGCCGCAAGTGTCGAACACGATGGCGAAATCGTCTATTTTTGTGCCGTCGGTTGTAAGGACAAGTTTTTGGATCAAGTAAAAGAGAAATCAAAAACGGAATCTACCGACAAGCAGAAGGAATATATTGACCCCGTTTGCGGAATGACGGTTACGCCGGAAACTGCCGTCGCAAAATATGAACCAATGGATGGGAGCGAAACGGTTTATTTTTGTGCAGAGGGTTGTAAAAACAAATATGTTTCGCAATTGGAAAAAGGTGATGGCGAGATCTCCGGTGCCGCGAAGGCAAATGTTCACGAACATGACGGTAAACCCACAGTTTCACACGGCGATATGAAAGCCGCCCCAGAAGGCGACTTTATTGATCCGGTTTGCGGAATGTCGGTCGCACCGGAAACTGCCGCCGGAGAAATAGAGGTTGAAAATGAGACATATTATTTCTGCTCGAAGAGTTGTTTGATGAAATTCCGCCAAAATCCAAAGAGTTTTTTAGAAAAACAAGAAGAAGAAAAACTGGAAGCCGAATCGGAAGGGACCGAATACACATGCCCGATGCATCCCGAAATTGTCCAGATCGGTCCGGGAAGTTGTCCGATCTGCGGGATGGCACTTGAGCCAAAAGTAATTTCGCTTGATGATAAACCAGACCCGGAATTGCTCGATATGACACGACGGTTTTGGATCTCTGCTGCTTTGACAATCCCTGTTTTTGCTCTGGCAATGTCCGAAATGCTGCCGAATTTCCATCAATACGTTTCCCCGAAAGTTTCGCTCTGGATCCAGTTTGCATTGGCAACTCCTGTCGTCCTGTGGGGCGGATTTCCGTTTTTTGAAAGAGCCTGGGCATCGGTTAAAAATGCTTCGCCTAATATGTTCACTCTCGTTGCGATGGGAACCGGTGCGGCTTATATTTATAGTCTTGTAGCACTTCTTTTCCCAAACATATTCCCTGCTTCGATGCTTGATCCGCATTCAAATTTGATCGCAGTTTATTTTGAAGCGGCGGCAGTTATTACAACGCTAGTCCTGCTCGGACAGGTATTGGAACTTCGTGCAAGAAGCCAGACGTCTTCGGCGATCAAAGAGCTTTTAGGGCTCGCTCCGGCAACGGCAATCGTTGTTTTTGATGACGGAACCGAAGAGGAAATTCCACTTAAAGACGTTCAGACCGGCGCGACATTAAGAGTTAAAGCAAATGAAAAGATCCCTGTCGACGGTGTGATCCTAGAAGGCGACACTTCTGTCGACGAGTCAATGGTGACGGGCGAATCAATTCCGGTCGGAAAAACCGCAGGCGATAAGATCATCGGCGGAACAATAAACGGAAAACGCGGATTTACGATGAAAGCCGAGAAGGTCGGCAGCGATACCCTTCTTTCTCAGATCGTACGAATGGTTGGCGAAGCGCAGCGTTCCCGGGCACCGATCCAACGCTTAGCCGATGTCGTTTCGGCATATTTTGTCCCGGCGGTGATCTTAGTGGCGATCATCGCGTTTGTAGTGTGGATGATCTTTGGTTCATTCACATACGCTTTGGTTGCAGCAGTTTCGGTCTTGATCATCGCCTGCCCGTGTGCGCTTGGGTTGGCTACGCCGATGTCAATCATGGTCGGAACGGGTCACGGTGCAAAAAACGGCGTCTTGATCAAAAAGGCTGAGTCTCTCGAGACCCTGGAAAAAGTTAATACAATTATCGTTGATAAAACCGGGACTCTGACGGAAGGCAAACCAAGACTTAAGGCAATAATTTCAAATTTCAAATCTCAGATCTCCGATAAAAAAGAGGTATATTCGGAAGATGAGCTGTTGAAATTGGTCGCATCGCTTGAAAGGGCTAGTGAACATCCGCTTGCCGAAGCGATCGTTGAAGGTGCAAAAGAAAAAGGTATTGAATTACAAAACGCCGAAGATTTCGAATCGGTTACTGGTAAAGGAATTTTCGGGCGTGTTTCGGGTAAGACTGTAGTAATCGGCAACGAAGATTTTGTAATCGCGGAGACGCAGAAGAACGGAGAAGATTCAGAAAACGTCCAAACGGAACAATCAGCGTCTACGCGTCTCAGCGAAGAAGTTTTATCAAAGGCTGACGAACTGAGAACCGAAGGTCAAACCGTAATGTTTGCGGCAGTTGACGGTAATTTTGCGGGAATTATTGGCGTCGCCGATTCAGTCAAACAGACAGCAAAAGAAGCGATCGACGAACTGCATCGGCAAAATATCGAAATCATAATGATGACGGGCGACAACGTCAAAACCGCTGAAGCAGTCGCAAAACAATTAAATATTGATAAGGTATTTGCGGACGTTTTGCCCGAACAAAAGGCCGAAAAGGTTAAAGAACTGCAGGCACAAGGAAAGATCGTTGCAATGGCCGGCGATGGTGTAAATGATGCCCCGGCACTCGCTCAGGCTCAGGTCGGAATTGCGATGGGAACAGGAACCGATGTAGCGATGGAATCGGCTGATATAACTTTGCTCAAAGGCGATCTGCGGGGAATAATAAAAGCCAAAAAATTAAGTGAGGCGACAATGAGCAACATCCGTCAAAATCTTTTCTTTGCATTTATCTATAATCTCATCGGAGTTCCTATAGCGGCGGGAGTTTTGTTTCCGTTTATCGGTCTATTGCTTTCACCAATGATCGCAAGTGCTGCAATGACTTTCAGCTCTGTTTCGGTGATTCTTAACGCATTGCGATTGAGAAATCTTGAGTTGTAATTACCAAAACTTGATTTACGGTACACCTTTAATCTTCGTGTGCGAAGTTTTAGAATCGCACCCGCAGTCGCTTCCACACGAGGTTTTGGAGGAAAATGATCTTACTTTGCGCATCAGTATAAAACCAAAATAGGATGCCGCTAGCAAAATTATGGTTAAAACGATGAAGTTTTGTATATTCATTATCAAAGCACTCGATCCTTTAACGCATTTCCAAATCACTAACCAGTTTGCGCCAGTCTTGTCTTTCAGGAATCCCCGGCTTTCTTTTCCCAAAAAACAAGGCGATTTCCTTGTCTGACTTATTAAATAGCTCAAGACTTGTGACGACGCCATCTTCCGTTGGCTTGCGAACGACAAAAGCCGAGCCTACCTCATCTTGATTTATGTGAAGATTGAATTTTTCGTCCATCACATTATACCAACCCTTCGCTTCCACTATATTTTCCACTTCACCTGTGTGAATTTGAATAATGCCGTCGTTCCCGACAAAAACCATTATAGGAACTTTTCTATCGCGAGCTTGCTCCAAAAGCCATTTAAAGCTATCGGATGAAACTTCTTTTGAAAACTTTTCATCAGCCAAACGCAACGCCTGTTTTCTCGCAACTTCAAACTTTCCAAGAAGCGGGAAAAAATCATGTGTATCCTTCATATCCGCCCAAGCTTTTTTAAATCCTTCGACATCAATTTCCGCATCGGGCCTATCAAGTTTTTTTGCAGGTTTTGGCTCGACTTTTGCAGGTTTTGGCTCGACTTTTAATGAGGTCGTTTGATCTTCTGACTTAAATTTCTCAACCAACCTTTCGTAAGCACTCGAATCACTTTTATCAGTTAAATAAATTTTGTGAACGGCAGTTCCGTCTTTGTCGAAAATTTGAATGCTTCTCAAAGTTCCACGCGGATTTTCGACCGTTGCGGCAAAGGCGTGATGCCAATTCTTTAGAAAAATGCGAAGATCGATATCCGGGTTTACAAACAATGCCATTCCGTGCGGAAGATCAGTTTGCGCGTTTTCATAAACACCTTTTCTTTCGTGAACGATCTCATCATTCCTTGTTAAGGCCATCACATAACCCAAAGTGTTGAGCTCGCGCAGCAATTCCTTGAAATTACTTTTCAATTTCGTTACAGATTCACCGACTTCCATGGCTAACAATTCGCCTTCGCTAACATCGAGCTTCTCCGCCGCATCGCGAATCCTAACCTTCGGATTTTTACTCATAAAATCAAGGTAAAGCTGCCGTAAATTGTCGGCTTTTTTCGCTGCATTTTCCATAAAATTAATGGGGCTGTCCTAGATAACTAGCCCATATTGTCTGTAACCCATTGTCTTAATTGACGTAACTGTTTCTTTGGATCACTGTTATTAAATCTCCACTCACATTCCTTCAAAAACAGGTGAAAGTTGTCTTTTGGAATCCCGTTA
>JBGTGX010000151.1:0-13002 GCA_041746475.1 Pyrinomonadaceae bacterium
CTAAAAGTTCTTTCGTATCGCCGTATCTTTCATTTCTGTCTTTCTTGAGCGTTTTGGCAATGATCGCTTCCATATCAGGATGAACGCCCGAACCAGTCAGCGGTTTTGGCTCATCTTTGAGTACCGAGCTGATCATCTCCATTGCAGTCTTACCTTCAAACGGAAGATGCCCCGCAATCATCTCGTAAAGCACGACTCCAAGACTAAAAATATCGGTCCTCGCATCAACTACTTGTCCCTTTGCTTGTTCCGGCGACATATAATTCGCCGTGCCGATGATCATTCCGGGAGTTGTATGGCTTTGAATCGCGGTATTATCTTCCGATTCCGTGCTACGGGCTTCGGCAATCGGTGCGGACAGCTTGGCGATTCCAAAATCGAGTATTTTTACTAATCCGTCTGGTCGAACCATTACGTTATCCGGTTTTATATCCCGATGAACGATTCCCGCGGAATGTGCGGCATTAAGAGCCGATGCAATTTGGGTTACGATTTCGAAAACTGATTCGAGGCTTAGATTTTCCGTTTTGAGTTTTTCGCTGAGAGGTGCGCCTTCGATAAATTCGGCCGCGATAAACTGCGAATCTCCGGTTTTTACAATTTCATAAACGGTTATTATGTTTGGATGGTTGAGTGCGGACGCGGATTTGGCTTCCTGCATAAATCGCCGCACACGTTCGGGGTCGTCGTTGAATTCCTGTGAAAGGCATTTGATCGCAACTTTCCGGTCGAGTTCAGTGTCAGTCGCCAGAAAAACCTCACCCATTCCGCCCACACCCAGCACGGACTCGATCAAATAACGCCCGATGCGAGTGTTTGGAGTAATCATATTTTTCCGTGAGGATTATAAGAGCGTTATCGAGTCGGTTTTGGGAAAACGACAGGGCTCTTATTGCCGTCTTTATCAACCGCGCGAACACCAAAAAAGAAATTGTCCTTAGACATTTCCGCCATCGTTAATTTCGTAACATTTCCGACCGATTTTGAATTTGTCCAAAAAGGAGCAGTCGTTTCGCGCCAAACGATCTCGTAACCAGCAAGGTCGTCTTCTGCGTTTGCATCCCATTTTAGATCGGTGTCGTTTGTAAGGCGGGTAATGTCAATTCCGACAATTTTCGGTTTCGCCGGGGCGAGCGCTAACGAGGCGAGCGAAGCTACATTGATTTTTGCAACGCTTGCGATATAGCCGAAGTCGAGATATTCAGGGGTATCGCCGTAAAATTTACCGTTTTCGGTGCGGACATTTTGGTGCTGATGGTCATAAGCTTCGTGGGTTTCGGTAAAGCGAACGGCTGCAAAACCTTTTTCCAAAATGGGGATATGATCGCCGCCGCGCAAATATCGGTCGCGTCGGTAAATTACATTCACACGAAAATTCGGAGAATAAATATCGGCGGTTTCTTTTATATAACGTCCCAATTGGCGTGCCGCGGAATCATTCTCACCTCCAACGCTTCTGCGCAAATTTGCTTCCGCCTCTGTTTCGTTTGACGGAACACCCTCCGCGAAGAGACGAACGGAGTTTCGATCCGGTCGATCTTTAAAAGCTTTTGCGCCGCCGATTATATCGTTTGTAAACATCGCCTCTATGTCCATCTTGTTTTTTGCAGCTTGCTCGGCGAAATACGTTGCACCCAAAAGTCCTTGCTCTTCACCTGCGACTGTCATAAAGATAATGGTCGCGTCGTATTTTTGTTTTGACATCACACGCGCCATTTCGATCACCGCGGCCGTTCCCGAGCCGTCGTCATTCGCTCCAGGCGCATCGCAATCTCCATCCGAAGGATTGCCGCACATCGAATCGTAATGGCCGGAAACTATATATATACGGTCAGGATTTTTTTCTCCATTTAGAGTGGCGATAACGTTTGTCAAATTAATGTCCTTGGGAATGCGCCGACCTTTCTCCTGCAGATATGTTTGTTTTTCCACTTCCAAACAGCCGCCGCAATCTGCCGAGATCCGTTTAAATTCCTCATAGATCCAGTCGCGAGCAGCACCGATTCCGCGTGTTGGGTTATTTTGCGCAGAATTAGTATTCCGCGTTCCGAAAGAAACAAGTTTGCGATTGTATTTCTCGATTTGGGCTGCGGATACATTCTGGATGATTTTTTGAATGGCCGGATTGTGTTTTACTTCGGGATTGGCGGCTGTTTGAGCAGCAGCAGCGAAAGCGGCAGTTATCACGATTAAAAAAACGGCGACTGTTTTAAGCATATATTGTGACCTCGGAAATCTACTGAAACTGAATAGTCGCTATTATAGTGTAAAAACCCTTTTGCGCCTACAATGTTCGCTCAAAACAGGCAGAAACACGACCGCGAGAGAGTGTGCGCTTGCAACCTTGAATGCACCGCGATGCCAATTGGAAAAGCAATGATCTTTTTGCACTTGGACTGAAGATGACAATCCGCACACTTGCTCGCGCGGTCGTGTTTCTGCCTGATTGATCGACTTGCCGATTTATGATTTCCCGCTTAACATCTCTTTGACTGGTATGCACGAGAATTTCACAGAAATTTTAGAGCCGGATTCGGCACAAGCAGCGCTACTTGAGCAGATTGATTTAGAACATTTGCCGCACCATGTCGCCATCATTATGGACGGTAACGGACGTTGGGCGAAACAGCGCGGGAAGCCGAGAATTTTCGGTCATCAAGAGGGCGCAGAATCGGTGCGTGCTATTTTGGATACGTTTGCGCGGCTCGGGATCGAAGCGGTGACGCTTTACGCATTTTCGACCGAGAACTGGAAACGTCCTAAGGACGAGGTTTCGGCGTTGATGGATATGCTGCAGTTTTATATCCGGAATGAAATTGATGAAGTGCATGAAAACAAGATTCGTTTCAAGGCGATAGGGGATATTTCAGGCTTAAATCAGGGTGTACGCGAAGAAGTAAGCAAAGCTGAAGACAGAACTTCAGGAAATACCGGGACAAAATTAAACGTCGCGCTTAACTACGGCGGCCGAGCCGAAATTGTCTCGGCGTGCCGAAAAGCGTTTGCAGAATTAAACAAAAACGGCGCGTCAATCGAAGATTTCAGTGAAGCGCATATTGAGAGAAATCTTTATACGTTTGGACTTCCGGAGGTTGATCTTCTAATTCGCACTAGCGGGGAAATGCGCATTTCAAACTTTCTTTTGTGGCAGGTAGCATACAGCGAAATTTATGTCACAGAAACGCTCTTCCCTGATTTTAGACGTAAAGAGATATTTAAGGCGATCCTGGAATTTCAAAAACGCGACCGGCGATTCGGCGGTGTGAAGCAATAAGAAAAAATTTCTACTGTAGATTTCGCTAACGAAACTGTTTTGTTTTCCTTTGCGTTCGTTGCGCTCTTTTACGGTTATTCTTTTTATGAAAAACAGATTACTAACAGCAGCCGTTGCACTACCTATATTGATCGCAGCGATCATTGTGCCGTTCTTTTTCCCGGAATATTTTTGGCTCAATTGGATCTTTGTCGGTCTTGTCGGGGCGGCGATGGTCGCAGCGCTGTTTGAGTTTTACACGCTTACAAAAAAGCTTGAATTAAAAGCCGACGCGTCGATGGCATTTATCGGAGCGGTAATTTTCTTTCTCGCATTTCTATTCGATGCTCCTGCAAAAGCTCCTGATCTTCTCTCTATCACACTCGTATTTTTTATTGTCGTTTTGCTTATCACGCAAACTTTTCGTTTTCAAAAAGACTTTTCAAAAATGATTTCCGGAACCGGCGTTACACTTTTAGGAGTTTTATATATCGTATTTCTCGGCGGCTATTTGGTTTCGATGCGTGTTGGTTTTGAATACGTTCCGGGGCTTTCGAGTAAACTGCTTTTGTATTTTTTCCTCGTAACAATGGGGTCGGACGTCGGCGCATATTTCATTGGAAAGGGTCTCGGAAAACACAAGCTCATTCCCTCGATCTCTCCCGGAAAAACTTGGGAAGGATTTATCGGCGGAATCTTGTTAGCGATTGGTTTCGCCGCGCTTTCGAGCTTCACTTTCTTTTTTGAATTGCCATATAGGGTTTCTATACCACTCGCTGTTGTTATGGCGCTCGTAGGCGTCGGCGGTGATCTGGCAGAAAGCGCAATGAAGCGAAGTGCAAAAACCAAAGACGCAGCAAACATTCTCCCCGGACACGGCGGGCTTCTCGATCGGCTCGATAGTTTGCTTTTTAACGCACCTATCCTGTATTATTTTGCTCGGTTTTACTTTTGAATAGAAAAAGATGAACATATATCGAATCAGCGACAATAATATGAAATAGGCTTGAGCAACAATGATTTGTTCAATGCCTTTCGTCTATTCGAAAGGCTTTTTTTATTGGAGCGCCGGCAACGAACGTCGAGCGTTCGCAAGCGATGGGGATATCGTCCGCGAATTACGCGAAAACGCGCGAATCAAGAAAAATAAATGCTGAGAAAGAGATTTGCCGCTGAGTTGCTTCATTTCCCAAAAGGATTTCTTCTCTTATTCGCGTAATTCGCGGGCAAAAATAATATGTTAGACGCACTAGGAAATTTAGAACGAACACACAATTGCGGTGAACTTCGGGCAGAACACGTCGGCGGGGAAGTCGTGTTGATGGGATGGGCTTCGAAAAAGCGCGACTTTGGGATTTTTACATTCATCGATCTTCGCGATCGTTATGGGCTGACGCAAGTTGTCGTAAGCGAGGAAGCCGCAAAGGAGGCCCACTCGAAGGCAAAAGATGTTCGCGGAGAATTTGTTATAGCTGTCAAAGGTGAAGTAATAAAACGCGAGGAAGGCACGGCCAATGAAAAACTTCCAACCGGAGAAATCGAGATCAAGGTGGAAGAGATCCTGATACTCAACGATTCGAAAACTCTTCCTTTCGAACTCGAAAAAGCGGGTTCGCAAAATATTGCCAGCGAGGATACCCGTCTAAAATATCGATATATAGATCTGCGCAGACCGCGTTTGCAGAAGAATCTGATGATGCGCGCTGCCGCGATGCGAAAGATGCGAGACTTTATGGATTCCCGGGGATTTCTCGAAATTGAAACGCCGATCCTGCTCAAGTCGACACCTGAAGGAGCGCGGGATTTCGTTGTGCCTTCGCGTATTCATAACGGGAAATTCTTTGCGCTTCCTCAATCCCCGCAGATTCTAAAACAGATCACGATGATCTCCGGGCTTGATAAGTATTATCAGATCGCACGGTGTTTCAGAGATGAAGATCTGCGCGCGGACCGCCAACCCGAGTTTTCGCAGCTTGATATCGAGATGAGTTTTGCAAACGAAGAAATGGTGTTTCGTACGATGGAAGGCGTTATGGCGGAGGTGTTTTCGTTGGTCGAGACGGATTTTGAGACGCCATTTCCGCGAATGACTTATGCCGAAGCAATGCGAAGGTTTGGCGTTGATAAACCCGATCTGCGATTTGGAATGGAGCTAAAGGATCTGTCCGAAGCGCTTAGTGACACCGATTTTGCACCGTATAAGGGCGTTTTAGAAGACGGCGGGAAAATTAAATGCATCGCGGCAAAAGGCGGCGCGGAATACTCGCGAAAGGTTTTGGATGGCCTGCAGGAATTTGTAAAACGCTATGGTGCTCATGGCCTCGGCTGGATAAAACTCGGTGATGAAATGACCTCCTCGCTTTTGAAAGTTTTGGGCGGAGAAGAAATTAACAAGCTGGCTGAAACGGCTGGTGCCGGAAAAGGCGATGCAGTATTGATCGTTGCAGGGAAGAGATCGGTCGTCGCGGCTTCATTGGGTGCGCTTCGAAAAGAGATCGCGAAAACCAATGGCCTGATTCCAAAAGGCGTTTACAAGCCGCTATGGGTAACCGAGTTTCCTATGTTTGAATTCAATGAAGATTCCGGAAATTATGATCCGATGCATCATCCCTTTACATCCCTGATGGATGAAGACGTGCCGCTATTTAAACGTGCGATCGAAGACGGCGAAAAGGACCTGCTCGGGGAAATTCGCGCGCGCGCCTATGACATCGTCATAAACGGTTATGAGATCGGAAGCGGTTCGATCCGTGTGCATCAAAGCGATATTCAAAGTTTGATCTTCAAAGCGCAGGGTTTGACTGAGGAAACGGCAAGATCACGTTTTGGCTTCTTCCTCGAAGCGCTTCAATACGGTACACCGCCTCATGGAGGTTTCGCTGCCGGAATCGAGCGAACAATTATGCTGCTTCAGGAAACCGACAATATCCGCGACGTTATCGCGTTTCCAAAAACGGCTTCGGCGCAAGACCTGATGATGGATTCGCCCGGGGAAGTCGACGAAAACCAGTTGGGTGAATTGGGATTAAGGATCGTTGATTAACTCAGCGTGTACCCTAAACAGCCTTTTTAAATTTCATTGCGACACCGTTTATGCAATATCGCAAGCCCGTCGGCTCAGGTCCGTCGTTAAAAACGTGCCCTAAATGTGCATTGCAGCGGTTGCACAAAACTTCTGTCCTTCTCATTCCAAAGCTCTTATCAACCTTTTCCTTTACGTGCACTGCATTGATCGGCTTGTAAAAACTCGGCCAACCGGTATGTGAATCATATTTGGTTTTTGAACTAAAAAGCGTCAGATCGCAGCAAACACAGGAGAATGTTCCGCTTTTCTTAACGTCATTCAACGGGCTCGAATATGATTTTTCCGTTCCGGCTTTTCTTGTAATTCTGTACTGCTCGGGTGTCAGGATCCTTTTCCACTCGGCATTTGTTTTTATCACCTTCTTAAAAGGCAGATCATCACCTTTTCCGACAACAGAGGTCTGAGCATTAACTGAGGTCGCAAACGACAACCCTGTAGTCGCGGCCAAAAATCCAATAACTGTTCCTGATCTCAAAAATTCACGTCTATCCATATGTTCCATCCTTTTTGCCTTCTACATTAAGTTATTCGCTATTGAGAGTATTTGAGATTCAAATCCGGATATAAATTAATCTTCAAACGCCGGCCAAATATCGGAATGTCTGAATCCTCTCTGATTATTCCGCTGTTCAATGGGAATTTACGTTAAGATAGAGGTATGAAAAACGCCGGAGAATTATTTGGGAACATTGATATTTACCTGTTTGATCAGATCTTAAAAGACAGATTTTCGCCCGACATGAAAATTCTCGACGCAGGATGCGGCGGCGGCCGGAATATCATTTATTTTTTGCGGGAAGGATTTGAAGTCTACGGGGTTGATGAAAATCGGGAAGCTATCGATAGCGTAAAACAGCTTGCAAAAACACTTTCACCGAATCTTCCGCCAGAAAATTTCGAGATATCGCCCGTTGAAAAACTTCCTTTTCCGGACGAGTATTTCGATTGGGTGCTCAGCAGCGCGGTTTTGCATTTTGCTGACAACGAGGAACAATTCGATAAAATGCTTGGCGAAATGTGGCGAACCCTAAAACCAAACGGAATACTCTTTGCCCGACTCGCTTCTTCAATCGGAATCGAAGACAAAATAATCCCAACACAAAACGGCAAATACAAAATACCTGACGGCTCGACGCGATTTCTTGTAGATGAGGATTTTCTGGTTTCTAAGACAAAAGCGCTGGACGCGAAACTGCTTGAGCCGATCAAAACGACAAATGTCCAGAATCTACGCTGTATGACAACATGGGTTTTACAAAAATAACGCGCAGGATCTACAGATCCGCGCGTTCGGCAAGCTCCGACCAACGGGCGACATCTTTTTCTAGATTTTCCTCAAGCGTTTGCTTTTCGGTATAGAGATCATTTAGCAAAAGTGCATCTGACGCATTTTCTACTAACTCATCTTCGAGTTCCGAGAGGCGCGTTTCGGCAGCGGTGATCTCGAGCTCGAGTTTTTCAAATTCCTCTTTTTCGTTGTAAGAAAGTTTGTTTGGAGCGTTGTCTGCCGTTTTTTCCTTTTTTTCGCCCGCCGATTTTTCTGTTTGTTTTGCTTTTTCCTTTTCGTCCATTTCTTGTGATTCTTTCCTTTCAAGATAAGCTGAATAATTTCCCGGATATTCATTTATTTCTCCGGTACCTTCAAATTTAAAAATGTTATCAACTGTCCTATCCAGAAAATAACGATCATGGCTAACGACGATCAGAGCTCCTGTAAACTCGTCTAAATATTCCTCCAGCGCGATCAGCGTGTGAATATCGAGATCATTCGTCGGCTCATCTAAGAATAAAACATTCGGCGAACTCATCAAAATTCGCAGCAAGTAAAGTCTACGCCGTTCGCCGCCCGAAAGGTTTCTGATAAATGAATATTGAGCTTCAGGCGGAAACAGAAACTTTCGAAGCATTTGGCTTGCTGTGATCTGCGACCCATCAACCGTCGTCACATATTCCGCAACTTCCTTAATGTAATCTATCACACGCTGTTCTTCATTTAGCGCTCGACTTTCCTGATCGTAATAACCTACGTGAACGGTTTCGCCAATTTCGATTTCGCCGCCATCCGGTTTTATTCGATCGGTAATAATTTCCAAAAGCGTCGTTTTTCCCGAACCGTTTGCCCCAATTATCCCAATGCGGTCATCGCGTTTAACTGTATAAGAAAAATTCTCGATCAGTTTCTGCTCGCCGTACGATTTCGAAATACCTTCGATCTCAATAATTTTTGACCCAAGGCGCTTCGAGCCGATGGCAATATCAATTTCGTCCTTTTTCTGATCTTTCGGCTGTGCCATTAGATCGTAAGCTGCGTTTATTCGTGCTTTTGATTTGGTTGTGCGAGCTTTCGCACCCGTTCGAAGCCAGGCTAATTCCTTCTTGATCCGCTGTTCACGTTTATGTCCTTCGGTCGCGAACAGATTTTCCTGCTCCTCCTTTTTCTCCAGATAATAGGCGTAATTCCCGCGAAAAACCTGCACACTCCCGCGATCAATTTCAAAAATCTTGTTTGTTACACGATCAAGAAAGTAACGGTCATGTGTTACGAGCAGAAGGGCCCCCTTGTAATTTTTAAGATAATCCTCAAGCCATTTTATCGTGTCTGCGTCAAGGTGATTCGTCGGCTCATCCATGATCAAGATATCGGGCTTAACGATCAAACCGTGAGCCATTGCCACGCGCTTTCGCTGTCCGCCGGAAAGCGTTTTCATCTTCGCCGAAGTATCTGTAATTCCAAGCCTGGTCAAAACATTTTTCGCATTTGTTTCAATTTCCCACCCGCCAGAAATTTCGAGTTCGTGTTGGAGTTTGGAAACTTTTTCGAGCGTTCTTTCTGAATATAGCGCTTCGAGGTCATGGCAAGCCGTTTCGTAATCGCGAACTAATTTCATTACACTATCCGAAGCCTCGAAGACAGTTTCAAGAACCGTAGTTTCCTCAACGAACTCCGGATTCTGGGAAAGATAAGCCACAGATGTATCATTCGCCCTCACAACGCGGCCCGTGTCAGAGGTTTCATCCCCGGCAATCACACGCAGAAGCGTAGTCTTTCCCGAGCCATTTACGCCGATGATGCCGATCTTATCCGAATCTTCAAATCCAAGCGTGACGTCTTCGAAAAGCGGGTTGATCCCGTAATTTTTGCTGACATTTTCGAGCGAAAGGATATTCATAAGGAAGAGATACTTTACCGAACAATCGCTTACTCACCAAACCCTGGGAGCAATCGTAAGTCTTCTTCGAAAATGTTATGAAAATATCGTTTCCCGGTGATCTTCATTTTGCAAGCCGGTTTATACCGATCGATATGTGGCGGAGCAAAAGCAAAGGCTCTACCCTTTCCGAAGTTGCATCATATGAGTACGTCGGGCGGGTGTTCCTTAATATCGTCCCGCTCCGGTACTGGATCATTTCCCGGGAAAGGATCCAGTGGATTTGGAGGGGATTGCGGGATTGGTTTTGGTAAATCCTGCGGCTTTTGGGGTTCCTCGATCGGCTCATTTTCGGGATCGGGATTCGGGTCGCGTTTTGGGTCGCTGGGCATATTCGAATCTTCTTTTTTCATTTTTTGAATCTCCTTTTTTTTCATCATAAATTAAAAATCGCTGGCGGTTGAGATATGTTTAACTGGGTCAAATCAATCGTCTTCAATTTTGACGTCGAATTTTTCGGCGGCTCTTTTTATACGATTCTTAATAAGTTCGACCTCATCTTTGTCGTATTTTTCGGCATTATCTTTGTGATGTATGTAGCTCCACGCGGCCCGGACATGTTTTGCTGAATCGATTGGATACTTATTATTTGTCGCGTCAGCGAATTTCACATCGCCGTATTTCTTCTTACCGGCGGGTGGCATTACATCGTTACGTTTTTCAATTTTCTTAGCGGCTTTTGTCATGATGCTCCTACGATAACTTTTTATTTAGGAAATGCGGAATTCGTCTGCAATTTGATTCACCTGGTGTAGTGAATCAGTACAGTATTCGTAATGTACGATTATTTAATGCAAACCAAATGCCAGAACAATGCAGGATTCGGTGGCCAAGTACTGGCACGGTTCTTGATAAGAATAAAGTGAGTGATTTTTGGATTTATATTTAACGTAGGATAAAAAGATTTATATTTAACTTAGGATAAAAAGATGTCTAAAAACAGAAATTCTTTGTTCACGAGGTTTGCGAAAACAACTTCGCGGTTAGCGGGCAAACCCGCTACATTTCTCGCCACGGGAACGGTCGTTGTTTGATGGGCATTGCTCGGTCCGGTTTTCGGGATTAGCGATACCCGGCAATTGGTAATCAATACCGGCACGACAATTATCACATTTCTGATGGTATTTTTAATTCAAAACACACAAAATCGCGATACCGAAGCGCTCCAGTTAAAACTGGATGAACTGGTGTTCGTGACAAAAGGGGCGCGAAACAAACTTCTCGAATCGGAGGAATTGGACGATGATGAACTCGAAGAAATACGCAACGAGTACTTAGAGAAAGCAGAGGAAAAACACGAAGAATAGCGTACAATTTTTCTAGTTTGAACCATTACGCGAGGAAAAATAAGCCGGACGCCTTTAACTTTTGAACTCAACCACAGGGGCATTCTCAAGATTTGAAAGGTGTTCACGGACAAGCGTTTCAAGTTGCTTCGTCACTTAACCTTAGATTGAAATACGCGCAGAGTTTCTCTTGAATCAATTGTTCTTTGTTAATGTCTTGCAACACATTCATAAATTCTTTTTCGCCGCGGCAATGAGTTCATTATTGTGTTCGTAGGTTAAAACTTCGTCTTCACTGTCAATGTGGGGTGGATAGACATGCTTTTTATATACAGGATAAGCTTCTGTCCTTAAATGTGAGGTCATATGATGACCTTTGCGGGTTTTTCTTTCGTGTCTCAGTGCCGAAATATCGATTGGACCGACGACTATTTTTTCGCCTGCGCCCTCTGACGCTTTTGTCAGGATCCGACCGTCAAAATCCACGATCATCGAACCGCCGGACCAGGAATATGGAGGATAATATTCCAAATTCGCCGCTTGATTTGAGGCGACGACATAACACATATTTTCCATCGCCCGGCAGCGGTTCACAAGCGTCCACCAATCCATTGGTTCGGTCGCATTCCATGGGTCCATATATGCTGAAACTCTGACCAAAACTTCAGCACCATTGCTCGCCAATTGCCGCAACGCTTCAGGAAAAATCCAATCGTAGCAGATCGCCGTGCCTATATTTCCGATCTCGGTTTTCGCAACGGGGAAGAGCTCTTCTTCATAACCGTCAATATCGTGCGGCGAGCAATGCACTTCATAAGGGATCCACGGATTGACCTTGCGATATTTATATAAAATCCCGTCTCCGCTGATCAGGCATGTTGTATTAAATACATGCTGGGGATATTTCGGATCATATTCGATAAAACTTCCGCTTTGAATAAAGATCGAATGTTCTCTCGCTTTTGCGATCAATTTTTCGGTGTGCTCATTCGGGATTTCGACTGCAAGCTTTTCCTTCAATTCTTTTACGGTCGGAAAAACCGGGGCAGAGTGAGCAAATTCAGGAAAACTTACGAGTTTGACTTGTAAAAAGGGAACTGCTCCCGCAACCGCCGAATCAATCATCTGCAACATTCTGTCAGTATTTTTCCGCATTTCCCGACGGTTTATAGGGTTTCTAAAATTCGTCTGACAAGCGGCGGCCGAATATCGAATATGATCCATAATAATCCTTTAGTCGTTGAGGGTTTAGCCTTCTATTTGATTAAATACGATTCGAGACGTGGCAAAAATCCCTTGACAGTTCGAGTCATGTATTCATCGTAAATTCGGCTTTTTTCTGAGGTCATAGGAAATCGCTCGTCTTTTCCATACGGATATTTTTTCATAGCCTTGAAAGGAAACGGAAAGACCGCGTCCGGGCTGCCGGAATTGATGTCCATTTCCTTGCTGTATCCGTCAGCGTAAAGCAAAAATGTATATTTTTTTCCCTTTGGCAAAGTCGGCAAAGCATTGAAATTTAGAACAAGTTCGTCGCCTGTTTTGGAAATCACAAATACATCGTCCACCTTGGTGAGTAATTCATTTACCGCACCTGTTTTGGTAAAGTTCCCCGAAAAGTATTTCCAGCGGCCATCGTTTAAAACTTTATCGTAATTTACTGCGATCATCTCGCCGTATTTAATTTCTTCCGAAAATCCACGTTCGCGCAAATCCGCTTGCAACGGATAAAGTTCAACTGTTTTGACATCGGTTTGTTTCGAAGTATCGACTGCGATCTTGTCCCAATATGTTTTAAAATTAGTGACGATGCGAACTTCGCGGGAATTGGTCAAGAATTT
The DNA here is from genome assembly GCA_041746475.1 of Pyrinomonadaceae bacterium. GTDB lineage: Bacteria > Acidobacteriota > Blastocatellia > Pyrinomonadales > Pyrinomonadaceae > Aridibacter. The sequence goes on from JBGTGX010000151.1 coordinate 12,675, forward strand.
TCCGGTTAGATCTACGACGATAGTTTGCGGACGACCAACTGAAATTCCGATACTCTCAATAACGGTCTGCCACTCGCCATTTTTGTTTTTCACCTGCAATTTCGGCAGGAAGAGCGATCTTCCGCTTTGAGATGCTGCTAAATTATCCGATGAAAAAGCGTAATCGGTCCAACCCGTTAAAAGCAGAAGTGTCCTGCCTTTAAAATTCTTTTTGTGGTCTAAGGTCAGAGTCAGATCGTGTGTTTCAGCATAACCGCGTATGTTTTGTGATCTAATGCTATCGTAGAAAATCCGGTCGGTTTGCGCGATCTTTGGCAGAATGTTAATA
>JBGTGX010000152.1:0-23626 GCA_041746475.1 Pyrinomonadaceae bacterium
TTTAGGTTTTTATCATTTCTTTCGATATTGATGATTGCAATATTATCAACCCAAAATATTTTGGCACAAGGCAACCGCGGAACGATTCGGGGAACCGTGACAGACTCAACCGGAGCTGTCGTTCCTAATGCGAAGGTTTCGCTTGTTGATGTTGCGAAAGGAACGGAAGTGAGATCGGTTCAATCAGGCGACAATGGAGTCTATCAAATCTTGGAAGTAGATCCATCTGTCTATACTTTGACAATTACGGCGCCAAACTTCTCAGATTTTAGAGTCAGCAATTTCAAAGTAGAACCGAATAGAAACATTACTCTCGATGCCGGACTACAGGTTGGACAAGTGACCAATGAAGTAACGGTAACGGCCGGTGCGGAATTGATCGATAGACAATCTCCAACGCTTGGCACAACCGTAGATAGCAGAAGAGTCGAGGGCTTACCTCTTAACGGTAGAAATGTTCTCAATCTGGCGCTTGGACAACCAGGAACGGTACCTGCCGGAGGCGGATTTGGTTCAGGACTTGGTATTCGCGTAAATGGTAGTCGAGGAGTTGAAAACAACATAACTCTTGACGGTGGCAACAATAATGAAGTTGCTGTCGGCGGCTCGATCGGGGGACAACCAAGACCTGACGCCGTCCAGGAATTCAGGCTGTTGTCCTCAAATTTTGAGGCTGAGTTTGGGAGAAATACAGGTTCAATTATCAATGTGGTAACAAAATCAGGAACGAATGAATTTCACGGAAACGCTAGGTTTTTCTATCGTCCTACATTCCTTTCAGCTGCTCGTTTTCTTGACAAGGCATTACCGCCGGATGGTACGGCACCTGGGACAGATCTTCGGAGAAAATTTGAGCGTAAAGAATATGGATTTAACATCGGCGGACCAATTTATTTCTTGAATCCCGGCGAGGGTGGTCCTGTTATTTATAAAGGACAAGACAGAAGTTTCTTCTTTGTGGATTTTGAAAGACGTTGGCAAAACGTCGGAAATAGTCAGACTATTTCCGGGTTGCCAACGGCGGCAGAAAGAGGCGGCAATTTTAGTACAGACGCCGGGAGAGCTTGTCCTGGTGGCGGAAGCGGGATATGCGATCCGGCAACGGGACTACCGTTCCCAGGGGGAATCATACCTACGAGTCGGTTTTCGCCGATTGCTAACTTTTATTTAGGCTTTATCCCGACGGGAAACGCCAGTGGACAGTTGCAGGTAGGCGCCGATCAGCTAACGATCAATAATTACTTTACGGCAAGACTTGATCACAGCATCACTGCGAATCATATACTAAATTTTACCGCGAACTATTTCGATTCGGATGATCAGGATCCGTTTGCGTTTGGCGGTTCCAGTGTTCCGGGATTTGGCGCGGCAGATAGAAGAAAGACGAGAAACTATATTGGAAGATACACTTATGTAATCAATCCGTCCCTTGTCAACACTCTTTTAATCAGTGTTTCAAAAAACAAACAACCCGGAGTTGCGCCGGTTAACACTACATCGGCTGCACAGATCGGTTTTACTGCTAATTTCACAGCTAACAGCCAATTTGCCGGACCTCCGTTCATTCGGTTTTTTGACCGGGGATTTTCGGTTGGAAACTCAATTCAGGGGCCGCAAGCCAGGGTTAGCGAAAACTATCAGATTCAAGATTCTATCAGCTGGATTTTGGGCTCGCATCGTTTGAAATTTGGTGTGGATGCTACGAAATATAAGCAAGGTCAGGATTTCTTGTTTATTAACCAAGGGTTATTAACTTATTCAGGTCGGTTTGGCGGTAACACAACCGGAGATGATCTGGCAGACTTTTTGATTGGAAATTCGCCGATTGCGGCACAGTATGGTGCTGCCGGTCGTAGAGATTTTCGCCAACTGGCGTTTGCCGGTTTTGCTCAAGACAACTGGAATATTTTCAAAGGACTGACACTTTCATTGGGTGTACGATATGAGTATACCTCGCCTTTAAAAGATTTAGAGGATCGCGTTGCATACTATCGCCCTGGCTCTACTTCGACACAGTTAGCTGCGGGCTCGTTAATTTTTGAAGGAAGACGAATCGTCGCTGCCAATCCGAACAACTTGCCTGACGGTTTGGTGTACGTCGGTGACCCTGACAATGTCTTGGGTGGAACCGTTCCGCGCGGAGGTGTTCTGCCTGATAAAAATAACTTTGCTCCAAGAGTGGGCTTTGCTTATTCATTCGCGGGAGGAGGCGATGGCTTTTTAGATAGAATTCTCGGTGAAAATCGATCAGTCGTCAGAGGTGGTTTTGGTATTTATTACGGTGCTATCATCGGCGATACGGCTTTACAGCAGTTAACGGCAACAGGATATAACGGAACAAATGCTTTCTTCTTCCCTAACGGTGGAACGCTTGCAGATCCTTTTGCACCCGATCCATTTCCGGGTTTCGACGGCGTTCAGGCAACAAGGCCTAATCCGTTCTTATCAACTGATGACATTGTCATCCAATCAGTTTTGGCACAAGCGGCTCAGCCGATCGATCCTCTTTTGAAAACACCCTATACAATGCAGTGGAATTTAACCTTTGAAAGATCTATTGCAAAAGATTATGTGTTTGGGATCAGCTATGTCGGAAACCGTGGAAGAAAACAGTATGTACGTGAACAGGTTAATCCGTCATTCGGGACCTTCTTTCCGGCGCCTGCAGGGTTTACGGGAACGGTAACTACCTCCAATGCCAATAGCCGGAGGATAAATCCAAGTTATACAATTGGACTAAACCAACTGACATCCGGAGGGAATTCTCAGTATGACTCGCTTCAAATCAATCACCAAAAAAGATTCAGTGATGGATTGCTGTATCAGATCGCGTATACATTTTCAAAATCTATCAATGATGCTGATACGCAGCGTGGCGGTTTAGACCTGTTAAATAGACGTATCGGACGAGGTTTATCCGGAGATGATGTTCCGCATAGATTCACCGGAAGTTTCATTTATGAATTGCCATTCTTTAAAAATACGAGTGGATTTTTAAATCGACTTGTGGATGGATGGGGAATTAATGGGATTTATACTTATTCATCAGGAAATCTAATTGCTGTTGGCAACCCGAATGATACCGTTGGAACAGCCGGCGTAATAAGTGGAGCCGATTTGGGTTCTGAGCCGTTTACAACGTTAAATCCACAAGACAATGACCGTCTAGGATTTAATCCGGGGGCTTTCCAAATTTTAGATTGCGGATCAAACTTCACAAATTTTGCCGCTTGCGGACCGAGAGGTTTCAGACGCGGAACGGCTACAGGGCTCTTATTCCGATTAGATAATCCCACGAATAATTGGGATCTTGCGCTGATTAAGAAAACGAGATTGTTTGGTGAGAAAAACATACTTGAGTTGAGATTCGAGGCGTTCAACGCATTAAATCATACTCAGTTCGCGGGAATAAACACCAATTTAAATAATCTTATATACAACACTCCGGGCGATCCAACGAGTGGAATTAATCTGGACAAAACCACATTTGGAAGATACACCAATACGGCCGAGTCTAGAGTAATTCAACTTGGAATTCGTCTAAGTTTCTAATTAAATGAGGTTAGAAGACACATTATGGGTCTGCTGTGCAAAAACGGCAGACCTTTTTATGTCAGCGATTTTGACGGCTGGGTTGTTATTTTATTCCTTTTAATCTCTCCTCAAAAAGTTTTGTTGAGACAGTCAAAAAATCGTAGGCAGTAATGATCCCGATTAGCTTTCCATCTTTTATTACCGGAAGACACCCGATGTCATTTTCACGCATTATTTTGAGCGCATCAAGTGACGAAGTCTCCGGCGGGATCGTTCGAACATCCGTTTTCATGATGTCTCTTACGACGATTTCTTCTTTTGCGCCGAGCCGATCCCTTGAAACGATTTCAAGGAGTTCGCGGCTTGAAACAATCCCAACGAGATTGCCTGAATCGTCCTCTACTGGTACATGCCGTATGTGTCTCCAATTCATCATGCTCGCCGCAAAGTCAATAATATCTTCCGGGCGAACCGTAAAGAGATCTTTCGACATAAATCTTTCGACGGTTCGGTAGTTGTCGATCCAATCTGTTTTTTCCCCTTCGACCATTGCCAATTCCCATTCGTGGACGGGCAGATCTGTTTCCTGGTTTTTTATCATTTGTGCCGTTAGTGCCCGCATACATACATTTGTTTTCGCCAATTTGTCCATATTTGCAAGCGAATTTAGGATCCACCGCGAGCCCGTTTTCTCCTGGCAAACGCGCTCTTCGAGCGTTCCCAAATATCTATCAATGTCATTGTTATCGATATTTGCAGTTTCCAATCCGGTACGGGCGAGCGGCAACAACTCATTAAGGATAAGATCTTTAGCGGAATATGTTTGGTCGTCAAGCCATGCGATCTGCGATTTAAAACCGTAGCGGGCTACACTATAAAAATTATCTTTTGCATCGTCAAAGGACATTCGCTCTCTCACATCTCCAAATTCTTTCGGCATCGCGATCATAAGCCCGAAAAAGAATGCGGCATTCGCCATCTCATCTATGATCGTTGGGCCGGACGGCAGAAATCTCGCTTCGATCCGCAAACCCGGTTTTTCATTCATCACTCCATAACAAGCGCGGTTCCAGCGCCAAACAGTTCCATTGTGCATTCCCCAGGCGTTGAGTTTCGGAAGCCCTCCGTTTTTCAACGTTTCGAGCGAATTCTCCTCTACGTCTCTTGTTAAAATTATCCTGAAGCGAGCGAGGTCTTCGCGAAACACACCGAGCATAGAATCGTCCACCCAGGCATCGCCAAAGTTTACCCGCGTTGGCTGCGAGCGAGCTTGATGAGTCGGTGAACGAGTATCTGTCGCGTGTTGGAAAAGCGCAAGCCTGGTTTCGCTCCAGAGCCTATTCCCAAGAAATAACGGTGAATTTACCGCGCTCGCCAAGACCGGCGCCGTGATCGCCTGCGACCAATTATAATATTTGACGAATTCACTGATCGGCACTTGGAGATGAACCTGAAAACTCGTATTGCAAAATTCAGTAAAAATATCGTGTAAGTGAAGAGTGAGTTCGTCCAATCCCTTGATATGAATGATCCGATCTTCACCTTGAAGCTCGGTTAAAATTCGGTTTAGCTCACGATAGCGGGGCAATGGCGTCAGATTCTCGATAACCAAATCGGATTGCTCGATCGTCGGGAGAATACCAACGAGGGCTACATCACCACCAAGCTTTTTGGTCGAATTCTTTACGATTCCAATCAGTTCGTATAATTCGCTTTCAAGGAGACATAGACAGTTTCCCGAAAAATCGCGGGGTGTTAGGTTTGCTTCAAGGTCAAAAAGTCCGATTTCCGTGGTAAGCCGCTCCTCGTTTGCATCTTCAAGAACCTGCATTGCTATCGGAGCGGGCAACATCGCCGAATCGACCAAAAACATCTCCTGCTCGGCTCCTATCCGAAACTTGTCATCTTCAAACATCCCTTGATCGAGCATTTTCTCAAACGCCAGCAAGTCGTTTAAGACAGATTTTGTAAACTGCCGGAGTTCGCTTCCGCTCGAGTCCATTAACACTTTTTTGTCGCCCATAGGTCGATCCCGCTTATCCAATTTCTCAATAGTTCCGTTCGAATTTGGATTCGTTATATACCTTAGATTACAACATCTTCAACTGCAAATTTTTCTGCGAATATGATTTCAATCATATTCGTAAAATCAATACAATATATACTCATTCTTTAACAGGTTTGAGAAACACATAATACTTATCAAAACCCTTAAGTTTGGAGTAAGCAAGGATAATTCTTAAGAACACTCTGCTTGGAGAAACCCAATGAAAAAACTTTGGCTGATATTTGGCTTTATAACCATTTTATCTTTTGGAACTCTGCTCTGGATCGGAACGGAAATCTTCCGCGAAGCACCACCAATTCCGGTTCAGGTCGTTACCACTGATGGAACTGTTTTGATCGATGCTGACGAGATCTCAAAGGGTCAAAATGTATGGCAAGCGCTTGGCGGAATGCAGATTGGTTCGATCTGGGGACATGGAAGTTATATCGCGCCGGATTGGACAGCGGATTATTTGCACAGGGAAGCAGAGTTTGTTCTCGATGACTTAGCGAACAAAGAATATAGCCAAAATTATAATGCCCTGGATCTCGAAAAACAGGCTCTCATCAAACAACGTATGAAGGCTTTAGTGCGGACAAATAACTACGATCCCGCAACCGGGAAACTGACGATCGAACCCGTTCGAGCAGAAGCATTTCAGCAGAATCTGAAACATTATTCCGAGATTTTTACGAATGGAAACAAGGAATATGCGATTCAGAAAAATGCTCAATCCGATCCCGAAAAATTGCGTTTGATGACATCGTTTTTCTTCTGGACCTCGTGGGCTTCAGCGGCAAACCGTCCAAACAACACGATCTCTTACACGAGCAATTTTCCCTCGGAACCGCTCGTCGACAATGTGCCGACCGGTTCGACAATTATCTGGACGGGTGTGAGCGTTATAGTTTTGATTGCAGGGCTTGGCGGAATGATTTGGTTTTTCGCCAGCACACGCGAAGAGGAAAAGTTTGATGGAGTTCCCGATCACGATCCGCTCATTGGAATGGAGATAACGCCTTCGCAAAAGGCGACGGTCAAATACTTTTTTATCGTAACTCTGCTGTTTCTTTTGCAGATAATAATGGGCGTGATCACAGCGCATTACGGCGTTGAAGGACATGGCTTTTACGGAATTCCGCTGGCGGACTATCTTCCGTATGTAGTCACACGAACCTGGCACGTCCAACTCGGAATTTTCTGGATCGCAACCGCTTGGCTTGCCGCCGGAATATTTATCGGCCCGATAATTTGCGAACATGAGCCGAAATATCAAAAACTCGGTGTCGATGTTTTATTTGGCGCGTTGCTCGTTGTGGTTTTGGGTTCGATGGGCGGGCAATGGCTTTCCGTAATGCACAAATTGGGAAATGGAGATTTGTGGTTTTGGTTCGGACATCAAGGCTACGAATATGTTGATCTGGGAAGAGTATGGCAAGCCGGGTTATTTATCGGTTTGTTGCTCTGGTTTGGGTTAATTTTGCGAACTGCCCTGCCCGCTTTCCGCAAAAAAGACAGCCGAAAATCGCTTTTGCTGATCTATATGATCGCGACGGCGGGAATTGCTTTGTTTTACGCTCCGGGGCTTTTTTGGGGAATGAAATCACACCTCACAGTAGTTGAATACTGGCGTTGGTGGGTCGTGCATCTTTGGGTTGAAGGATATTTTGAAGTTTTTGCGACTGTGGTTATCGCATTTTTATTTGTAAGGCTGGGGGTTGTAACGGCCGAGCTAGCCGCCAAAGCTGCACTTCTTACAGGCGCAATCTATTTAAGCGGTGGGATCTTGGGAACGCTTCATCATTTGTATTTCGCCGGCACACCAACCGTCGCGCTCGCTTTCGGTTCCGTTTTCAGCGCCTTGGAAATCGTGCCGCTGACGCTTGTCGGCTTTGAAGCCTGGGACAACATACGGCGTTCAAAAGCGAGGCCTTGGCTTCAGCAATATAAATGGGTGATCTACTTTTTTATCGCCGTCGCGTTTTGGAATTTGGTAGGTGCCGGAATCTTCGGCTTTATGATAAACCCGCCTATCGCGCTCTACTATATGCAGGGTTTGAACACGACCGCAGTTCACGCCCACGGCGCTTTATACGGAGTGTATGGGACGCTCGGATTGGGATTGCTGCTATTTGTCTTGCGGGCGATCGAACCCGAACGGAAATGGAACGATAAACTGATCGGATTCGCTTTTTGGGCCATCAATGCAGGACTTTTTATGATGATGATCCTGAGTCTCCTCCCGATCGGATTGATGCAAACGTATCAATCCGTAAACGTCGGATACTGGTCTGCGAGAAGCACGGAATTTATGCAAACCGACTTGATGCAAACACTGCGCTGGATGCGCGTTGTCGGCGACACGGTGTTTGCCATCGGCGCATTTGCATTCGTCTGGTTTGCCCTTGGATTGATTTTTACAGGAGACGCAGAAGAGAAAAGTCGATCTAACGAGAAAGATATTCTTCAAGAAGAGATAAATCCTCAAGAATAATTTTCCCGTGAACAATTTTGAGTAGACCTTTATCGCCGAGTTTACGAACCGCTCGAATGGTTGTCTCGGTCGTTAAACCCGCCATGTCTGCGATATCCTGTCGTCGGAGTGTAATTTTTATGGGCGCCGTACAGTCTTCTTTTTTTGCAAGACGAAGCAGCACATTTCCGACCCGAAGTTCGGGTGAAGCGTTCACGAGATTGGTCAAAGAGGCGGTCGTTTCTCTTAGAAGGCCGCACATTCGTTCAACTGTAATTGTCGAAAACTCTTCCGACGTCTCTCGAAGCCTCAGGAAATCCTGTCGATAGATCAAAAGCATCTTTGTTTTTTCTATCGCGATTGCCGTCGCCGGATAGTTTTTTCCGTCAATAACAGGCGGAATCGCAAAAATCTCTCCGTTTTGAAAAACGTTGATTATCACTTCTTTACCCTGATCCAAAAAACGTACAACCTTAACCTTGCCGTCAACAACGATTGGCAAAAACTCCGCTAATTCACCCTCCGCAAAAACCTCCTCGCCGCTCTGAAAAGTTTTTGAACGACCGATTTCCAGAATCTCCGATACGAGTTTTTCGCTCCCGGCTATAATAAAAGATGTCATCATTTCAAAAAGGGACTTTTCGTATCATGCTTTCGACGGCTGACGATTAGCTTATCATTTCGCCAACGTCTTTTCCGAAACCCCAGCAAATGAAAAATTTGAAGTGGAAGAATGCGGGCAGTTCGCGTATTCACTATCAAGGCCTCGAGATCAAATGGATCGCGCTTAACACCGGGAAAAAATCGCATTAGATTTCCTATTTTCAATTCTCGCAAAACGCGCGAAAACGTCAGCCAAAATGGAGATATTTCTCGTCCAAGGAAAAAACCGTCTTCGCCCTGTGCCTGATATAAGGGCATTAGAAGCAGTCCCGTTTCAATCGCTCTGATCGCACCAGTTCGATCCGAAGCTAGAACTTCCCCTTTCTTTACGGATTGAAAATTCTCATATCCAGGTTTCATCGTAAATTTATCGGAAGGCGAAATGCGATGGCGATGGCGGATTTCTACGATTCGTGGATCCCCCATCGCTTCTCTTAACGTGTGCTCATATTCTTTCAACGGTATTTGGCTTTCGGACAAAATTCCCGAATTGATAAGTGCGAGCCAGATCAGTGCTTCCTGGTTGTCGACCGCTGCTGTCGAATAATGCTGTCCCGCCTCAAAACCCATCGTTACCGCACCAAGATTGTTTATATATTCAAGAATCGTCGAATCAAGCTGCTCTTCGATTCCGAGCAAAATCGTAGTGGGAAATTTTTGCGCAAAATCCCGATTTCGACGGGTGTCACCGATCATCGCAAACGGCGCACTTTCGGCGGATGTGGAATGAAGATCCAATGTGTAAACTTCTGACCTCGCCGTCGATAAAATGCCGTTTAGAATTTTAAGGAGTTCTGTTTGTTCGATATCCTCGACACTAATTGTGTTAATTTGAGAGCCTGGAGAGTTTCGTCTTATGTTTTCGGGTGTCCAATGACGATTGAGGTCCAACGTTATAAAACGCACATTTTTATTCAGGGCGCGTGTATTTCCTGCAAGGAAATACACGCGCCCATTGAGCCGGTCTTCTAGTTTTTCAAGTGTCGGAAAGATTCGCCTCATCGCCAAAACACCACTAGGCTCATTTCCGTGAATGCTCCCAAAAACTATGAGCGAGGCTCCCGTTTCATTTCCGATGAATTCAGCGATTAGATGTTCGCCATTTTCGATGGAAACTAATTTCGGCTGTTCACTTTCAGGAATAGATATTATCTGCATTAGAATTGATTCTAACTTGGCAGAATTTTAACCGTCTTGCAACTCCGGAAAAAGCATGTTCGTAATATGAAAAGCTCCAGGTTATAATTAAAAAATCCGGGAAATAAAAGCAAAACATCATGACAGAAATCAAAAAAACAAAAGAGCAATTGGAAGCACGCAGAGACGAAATCCGAAAGCAATTAGGCGAGGTCAATGAAGATGAACGGGTCGAGCTCGTCAATGATATGGAGGATCAAGCTGTTCAAATGGAACAACACGAAGTTTCCGTCACAATGGAAGAAAACCTTCACAAAGAATTAGTACAAATTGAGGAAAAATTGCTCGAGATAGGCGAGGAAGAGTAGAGATTTTCTCAACAAATGCGCGAAAAGCGAAGAATAGCCCAATCATAGATTGTGTCTGTTTTTGCCTTTCTTCTCAGACAATATTTTCGATCATTGCGCGGTTTAAGCTAAAGCATTTTCATCGCCGGAATCACGGACGAAAATGCAGGTTGAACGGGTTTGTTCAACCATACGGCGTACGAACTCGAAATCTATCTCGTCCGGCAAACCGAAAACGTTCAAATCTGCTTGTGGAGTGTTTCGTATTAACGAATCCAAATCAGAATGTCCGACTATAACTTCTGCATCGGGTATCCGCGCAAGATTGATCAAATTGGTCAGGTATTCGCGTGCCGATTTAACATTTTCAGCCTCGGCAATTGCTGAAACCATATTTATTCTTCCGTGCCAATCGCGGTTTATTTGGTAAGAAACGAGAATCGCCAAATCCAGATTTCCAAGTTCCATACTAAGATGCCATTCCGGACTTTGGTCACTCGACCAGATATTAATCTTGTGTCGTCTGCCGAGTCTCGCCCGCGAATGTTCGGCAAAAAGAACCACTCCCAAGCGACTTTGTTTGGCTCTGCTGATAATCATTTTTAAGTCTGCCTCTCGCTGTTCGTCCGGCGGCGACGATAGAGAAAGAAAAAGTACGTTCGGACGGAAAAATGCACCGCTCAATGATTGCATTCCCGATAAAACACCTTTGCCGTATTCTTCCGCATCAATAATGGTCGCAGAGGAATAGATTCCTTCTTCACGGAAATCCTGTGCAAGTTTTGGCAGAGTGTTATTCAGAATTTCGATGTTATCGAGAGTTTCGCGGGCTAAACCGACTAATTTTACAGAGCCTTTCGGATTTGTAATATCCCTTACAAAGTTAAACGTACCGCGAATATCAGACGGATATTCAACCGGAATTAGCAAATTCGGTCGCCACGCGCGTTCTTGTGCGGTCGGCAATTCAGCCACACGCTTTGCCGCCCATTCCGCAAGCGATACGAAAAGACCACTTCTCACATCCTGAAACGGATTAGTAAGCTGTCGCTTGATCAATATGCCGTAAAACACAACCACAACAAAAAGCGAGATCAGACTGAATGTCGGGTTGATGATAAACATCGCAAAAAAGCATCCCACAGCACCGATCAGCGGAACAATTCGCGGAACTTTCAGGATTGGACGAAAACTTATTAAACCAAGGCTTTGTTCGATCAGCACAACAACATTTATCATCGCGTATGTAATGAGAAAAAACATTGTGATAAGCGGTGCGATAGCATTTAGATCGCGCAAAAATAAAGCCGCCAGAACAATTCCTCCCGTCAGCCACATAGCCTTTCGAGGTTCGCCCTTTGGCGTAACTTGTGCCAGCCATTTCCCTGCGGGCAAAATACCGTTTTCGCCGAGTGCTTGCAAAATTCTGGGTGCTCCAACCAATGAAGAAAGTCCTGAAGAAAATGTCGCTCCCAACAATCCCGCCAAAACGATCGGACCCCACAAAGCACGATCAATCATAATCGTATAGTTGCCTGAGAGTTCTTCCATCGTCGCCATCCGCGACAGCCAATAGGCGAGAGCCATATAGATAACAAGACTGATTGCGATCGCACTCATCGTCCCGAGAGGAATCGCCCGCCGGGGATTTTCAAGATCGCCCGACATATTGGCACCCGCCATGATCCCCGTTGATGCCGGAAAAAACACGGCAAACACTATCCAAAAATTTGCACCCTGAAAATTAGTTTCGGGTGCTCCGGGAAAAGTTCCCCACCAGGTTACGGGTTGCAATTCCGTAGCGGTAAAGAATGTACCGAAAATGGAAATTAGCGAAACGGCGATGATCGCCATGATCACGTATTGAATGCGAAACGCAAAACTCGTGCTGATATAAGCAATGCCAAAGATCACTACAAACGTGGCAATATCAACGGCAAGCGGCGGATGATTTGGGAAAATATAAAGCCAGCCTTCGCGAAAACCGAAAATATACATCGTAACCGCCAAAGCCTGCGAAACATAGAGCGGAATTCCCAAAGAGCCGCCGACCTCGATGCCGAGCGATTGGGCAATGATCGAATACGCCCCGCCTGCCCCGATGCGTATATTTGTCGTAATCGATGACATCGAAAGCCCGGTACAAGCCGTAATCGTAAACGCCAGCAAGATGATCAACCACGCGCCCAAAAGTCCCGCATTGCCGACAACCCAACCTTCCCGCAGATACATTATCACGCCCAAAACGGTCAAAAGTGTCGGCGTAAAGACCCCTGCAAACGTGCCGAACTTTTGGCGTTTGGTTTGCTCCTGCTCGTCAACTCTTTCCTGCAAACTACCCGAAGTTTCTGCCATAGGTATTGGAGACTGCTAAATTGCTATTGCGTATTTAGGTTGAGAATAGCATTTTTTAAATGAAAAAAGCTTACTAAATGTGATTTGGTTTTTGCTATTGCCGGAAAGTAAATCTTTAGAATGAGTAAATATCATCTCCGGCTTTAATCACTTTTCTATTTTTTACGAATCGCCTAGGTTCTTCATTCCTCGTAGAATGCGATTTATAAATTTCCTGTGCAAGATGGATCGCCCGTAGTTCTTTGTTTGATCCCGATCTCATTAAAACTTCATGCTATAATTCACTCAAAATTCTCGATAAAAATCGATTCTATGACAGCAACAGATCTACCAATCGGAACGGTAAAAGGTCCGGGCGAACTCCCGCACGAATATCTTTTCATCACAAAAAATAATGACCGTACGCGAATCGGCGAATTTGTTTATTACAACGCAAACGACGGCGGCGAAACACGTAAAATTATCGGCACGATCAAAGGCAGAAAACTTGTCCGGAATCTGCCCGATTCTTTTCTTGCCGATCCTGGCACACCCCCTTCGATGATCTCGTCTTTGATCGGTTTGGACAGCGAAGATTGTGAAATTTACGAGATCGAGGTCGAAACGATCGGTTATTTCAGCAAAGCCTTGAGCGATTTCGTAAATCCGCGTATTCCGCCAAACCCGGGCGAAGCGATCCGGCTTGCCACCTCATCCGAACTCGCTGATATGCTGTCGCCGAAACAAATCAAACAAGCCGGGTCGGCGCATATTGGAAGTTTGCTCACGCGCGAATTGGGCGAAGTTCCCGTTGTGCTTTCGGTAAAAGACGTTGTTTCAACACATCTTGCGATTCTCGCTTCGACCGGTTCGGGGAAATCTTATACGGCGGGTGTTTTGGTTGAAGAACTTATGAGCGCACACAATCGCGCCGCAGTTTTGATCGTTGATCCGCACGGCGAATACCACACGATGCAGAGCGTCCATGGCGATTCGCAGTTTTTTGGCGATGACGGCTACAAACCGGAGGTAAAAATTTTCACTCCCGGGAAAATAAAGGTGCGTTTTTCGACGCTCACCGAGGCGGATGTAAAATATCTCTTGCCCGAAGGTACATCTGACAAAATGAACCATTTTCTTTCGCAGGCATTCCGCACGCTAACAAATTCGCCGCTTGCTAAAAGCAAACTTTGGGGTTATCACGATCTGCGTGAAGCGGTTGTCGCGCAGAAATACGGCGACGAAGACAGCAACAATGCGGGAAATGTTTCCTCTATCGAAGGCTTGCTGTGGCGCCTCGATTCTCGTTTTGATCGAAAGGACGGAATTTTCAGCGACAACGAACACATTCCTCTGCAGGAACTTTTCGCACCTGGCCGCTGCACAGTTTTAGAACTTTCCGATATCGAACAGCACGAACAGCAGGTGATCGTCGGCACACTTCTAAGACGCGTCAACAAAGCGCGGATGATGACCGTCCGCGAAGGAGTAGACAGCGGCGAGAATTTTCTCGACTATCCCGTTTTTACTCTTATTGAGGAAGCGCATCGTTTTGCACCCGCCGGCGCAAGCGTCGTTTCAACGAATATCTTAAAGCAAATTTTATCCGAAGGCCGAAAATTCGGAGTTGGTATCGGCTTGATCACACAACGCCCCGGCAAACTCGATCAAGACGTGCTTTCGCAATGTATGACACAAATTATCATGCGAATCGTAAACCCGATCGATCAGCAAACGATCGCCCAATCGGTCGAAGGCGCAGGACGTGCAATGCTCGCCGAACTTCCCGCCCTAACTAAAGGACAGGCAATAATCTCAGGTGTTGGAACAAACACCCCGGTTATGTGCCGCATCCGCAAACGCCTCACCGCCCACGGCGGCGATACCTTCGACGCCCCCGAACAATGGCTCAAATGGCATTCGTCCGGTGAGAAAGCAAAAAGAGAAGAAGAAGATGCGCTTTATTTGAAAGAGACATCAGATGAACCGGCGGAGAAAGTTGGGGATATTAGGATTTAGGATGATGAAGTATTTTATTAACCTTACAGTTCTCATTTTGGTAGCAACGGGAATTTGTCAATTTGCTAAAACCGAGCTCGTGGATGAGTTTAAAAATATAAATATGGAACATCTGTTGGCACGATCAGATAATTTTGCCAGCAAGATCTTCCAGACGATTTTATAAAAAAGAAAGAACAATTCCCTTAAATGTTCCGTTAGGAACTACGTGAAAATAGCCTCGCCATTTATGGCGGGGTTGTTGTTTGGAGATGTTTGAAGTCCCGGAGGGACGGCTGAATTATCATCGGCTCAATCGTCCCTATGGGACTAATAAATCATTTCGAAATATTCCCAGCCATCAATGGCTGGGCTATTTTCGATTTATCCCAGTGGGATATCTGAAAGAACGGCCTTAGATTGAAAGTTTCGTTTTTCAATTAAACGGATTATCATTCGGATCGATGATTTTTTATTGTATGATTTCGATATGTCTCACTCATACTCAAGCTCACTCTATCATTGTGTTTTCAGTTCAAAAGAACGGCGACCAATCATCACGCCGGAATTGCAAAAACGCCTGTTTCCATATCTTGCGGGAATTGCGAAACGAAACAACATGAATTTATTAGCGGTTGGCGGAATGTCGGATCACGTTCATTTGCTGATATCTTTACCCAAAACGATGCCGATTTCTAAGGCAATGCAATTGATAAAGGGCGGCGCTTCTAAATGGGTTCACGATACGTTTCTCGAACATAAGACGTTCGGGTGGCAATCGGGATATGGAGCATTTAGCATAGGAATCGGCGAAATTGAACGAACGCGAACATATATCGAGAATCAGGCAGAACATCACAAAAAGAGAGATTTTAAGCAGGAATTTGTGGCATTTTTAAAGAAAAATGACATTGAATATGACGATCGTTACGTGTTTGATTGAGTTGCGTTTCCGAAAGGCGATTTTTTGAGAAACGTTTGAACATCGATTTTTCAGCCGTCCCGATGGGACTCGACATTCTTAATTCATTCTTCCCAGCGATGAATCGCTAGGCTATTTTCGATCGTCCGCGCTGCGGACTTTAACGATCTATATCATTCAAACGTTATTAACGTGCAGATTCTGCCTTAATCTACAGAAATATCCCCCATTTCCTTCGCTTCCGGACCCGCTATATCCTTACGAACCAACAAATATAATTTCACTCCAGGTCTTAATGGATACGCTCCAACATACTTATAATGAGCCGCAAATCTTTCACTGAGTTCGTCCCGTTGTTTTTCGCCGGCAACTATCATTTCTGACGTATTCGCATCAACTATTTTTCCGTGATAGTTGGCCTTTGAATAATCTTTTGTGTACCAGGGCATTGGCCAGTAATCTTCTGAAACGATCTCGATCGTCGCCTCTTTTCCTAAGCCACTCTTTTCCGCATAACGATCAATTTCGCCGATCAGATCTAAAAATCCGCGCGTCGTGTGAGCGTAAACATAGGGCATGCGATCGCTGTCATATCGCACGAAATTCAGGTCGTATGCTTGATACGTCAGTATAAAAACGGATAACAAACCCAAAATTCCTGCCAGAACTTTATGAAGCAGTTGTTTTGATACGGCGAGTTCGTTGACCGCATAGCCTCCGATAATGCACATTGGCAGCGTAAATGAGAGAGCGAGCCACGGGGTTTTGTAGGGAATAATTGTGTAGGCGAGAAAGAGCCCGAAAGCCCAAAGCCCGGCAAACATTGCGAAGCGGTGCCGCGCTTTTAGAAACGCGATAAGTGTCCCCAAAATTGATAACACGATCAACGGCGATTCAAGCTGTGCCATCCATTTTATGTAAGCAATTGTTCCATTTTGCGTATGATCTTTTGAGCCGGTCTTTGTCCAGATCGCGTACGCCTCAGCGGCACCTTTTACGCCGTCAGAATATGTAAAAAACGATGAGAAAAACAATACTCCGATATATGAAAAAACAAGAATCGCAGCAAACCAAACGACCGATTTATTCCCGTCGCCAAAAGCGGAGCTAAATTTTGAGAAGGTGGGTTCGAAAAACTTCGTCGTAGAAATTGAATCCGCGACCTCGCCTTTTGTGCCAAGGAAAAACAGGATCCACGTGATTATCCCGAGGGCCGAAAGCAAAAGAATTGCGTAAAAAAGAAACCTCTGGTCCGGCACATCCGGACTCGCAAAAACCGTGTAAAACCACTGATAGAAACCTTTTAGGCGTTCGAAAAATATATAAGCAATGATCGCGGCGGCAAGCGCAAAAACGCCATGTATAAAGTATAAAACTTTCGTGCGCCTGTTTACATAGCCTTCCAATGCAGTAACTTTCCGCCAACCCCAAACGCAGATACCCGCTATGATCATTGTTCCGATCGTTACAAAGGCCGTCTCTTTTGTAGCAAAAAGCATTATTAGCGACGCGGATACCAGCATAAAATAAATCGGTCGCCCATGGTCCCACGCGAGAAGCATTCGCATGACAAAAAACACGAATACGGCTTCAGTGAAAAATATCGCGACCTTCAAGATCCAAACTAAGATCTGGTTCTCGCCCCCGACATAGCCTGCAAGCGGAAGCGCGGTCGGAAGAAAAGATACAAATAATAGGAGCGTCATCCAACCGGCGGCAAACATCCCTGCTCTTCGTTTTTCGATAAAAAATAAAATTGCGACGACAAAGCTAAGACTGAAAAACACAAATAAGATCTCGTGTATAAAGTAGCGCGAGATATAAACCATCCCCGGCGATATTGCGAGAAAAAGTGCAGCCGCGAGGCTTCCGATCGTGCCGATATAGCGGCGAAGAAAAAACGCCAGTACAACGGTTAGCACTCCGAAAATCGCGACGCTCGAGCGGACGCTGAGCGTATTCAGCCCGAAAACTTTGGCGAACGTTAACGAAATGTAATAAAGATCGGGGCCATGATAATTCGCGGGATTGTATTGATAGACACCCTCGCGAAAAAGGGTGATAAGAAAATGTCCGTTTACACCTTCGTCGTGATGGAGAGGTTTGAGCTCGAGAAATACAAACCGCAGGAGCGTCGCAATTGCGGTAATGATCGCGCAATTGAATATCCAGAGTTTGTTTCGCCCGACGAGCTCCAAAAATTCCCCGCTCAGCTCTTCAAATCCCTTTGGTTTGATCCCAACTTCTGGGTTATCCGTTTTAGTCATTTAACTTTGTAAACTTTATACTCACCGACTTCAGCCCAAACCGGGTATTTCAGAAAATATTGTTCGTTTATTTGAAGTAATTCGCGCTCTCTCGGAGATATCAAAACATAGTCAATTCCATATTTTCTCAAGAAAATATCAGCCGTCGCCGCGCCGGAATAAATTCGTTTCAGATCTTCTTCGCGCTCTTCGTAATCGATTCCATGGGACGATAAGTGTCCAATGTAACGCATTAAAGAACGCCTTCCGGTCAGGACAACGGCGGAGTTGTATGTCGGCGCATGAACGAAAAGTGCGTTTGATTCCGTGGTTTTCTTTATTTCTTCAGCAATTTCGACAGCGTCCTTATCAAACACCTGGTGCCGCATCTGGGCCGAAGCAACCCTCCAAACGTCTAGTGCTCCCGAAAGAGTAAGCACGATTAACAAACCCGCCGCAAGCGGCTTGAAATACTTTCCATTGCCCCAAATCCATGCAATCCCAAAACTGACAAATGGAAGCGAACCGACAAACCAGTAAATCAATAGCTTAATATTGTCCCATTCCCAGGGCGCGAATTTCGCAACGTTTGAAGCAGCAAAGATTACTAGAAACGGCGCATAAAATAACAGGAGAAAATAAACATATGCGCGGGTTTTAGATGCCAATTCCTTCTCGGAATTCTCTTCTTCAGCTTTCTGTTTTTCTGCTTTTAGGGAACTAAACCCGGAAACGAGTATAAATGCGAATCCGGCAAAAAGCAGCGGAATGAAAATCCCAGTGTTCTTAAGCCAAAAGAAAAGCGCATTGTCATCCCGCGCATCCCACCCAAAATGCCATGCAACAAAATTGCCTGTGCTCGTTGCGCTTTCCAATAGGATCCAAATTAACTCGGGAACTGCAATGATAACTACCCCGGCCGCAAAAGAAATCCATTCCCGGATATGCTTTGGACTCACGATGAGCCAAAATGCCGAAACGATAAACAAAACCACAAGGCTGTGCGCGTGAATTAAGGGCAGCATTCCAGACAAAATGCCAACAAAGAATGGCTCGACAGAAAACGGCAAATACGGCGCTTCGACCTGCTTTTCGTCTCGCTCACCGGTCTTCCAATCGAAATGGAAAACTTTTCGCCAGTAGGTCAACACGATAATAACGAGCGGCATCCCGAGTAATAAACTTCGTTGTGTTATGAAAAGCGTGATCAGCGAATTGCCCCAACGGAATTTTTCACCGATCGTGTAATCCTGCGGCAAGTTCCAAATTATTTCAAAAAAGCCCTGCGTGCCGTACCAGTAGTCTTTGAAAAACCATAGGAATCCCAATCCGCCGCTAAAAAACAAAATAAAGGGTGCGATCTTGCTTCCTAGATAACTTTTTGTAACCTTGTATACAAACCGCTCCAGGATCACCAGTAGCGAAAACGCCCAGGTTACGTTTTGTAAGAGCATTGCGGATTGCACGCTCGCTCCGAGTTTGACGAGACACGCAGTCAAGAAATCTGCGATAAAAGGATATGTAAATTTCGCGTTTGCAAATGAGGGATTGTGCGGCGGGAAATTATTTCCATCCGTGAAACTAAAAATCGCCCCGAGGTGAAACGGCAGATCCCCTAGATTTTGTGATGCCCCTGTAAAAATACCGTCCGCGCCGATTATCATTGCGCGGTCAAAAAAGGCAATAAACAAAACGAGAAAGAATATATAGTAGCCGAGTCGCCGGAGCCTCTTGAAACTCACACCCTGTGTTTTGTCCAAGCCCCATTGCCATTCTTCCTTTAGTTGGCGTTTTACAGCTTTCCTTCTTAAGAGAAAAATCGGAAGCGACCCGATAGCGAGTGCAGCAGCCACCGTGAAGAGCGATAACCCGAAAAAGTTTACGATAATAAAACCGACCAATCCGAAAACTGCCGATCCAACAATATTCCCGGCCGCGAGCCGCCATAAAAACGTTTCGCTCTTTGCAAAAAGAAACGTCAGCGAAAGACCGCTTAGAGTTATGACCAAAATTGTAATAAGGGAAACAGCCATTTGAGATTCTTAAGCAAATAGGGCAATTGCGTCTCATCAAAATTAAGCCATAGTTTTTCGATTTCTCAAAACGGCTTCCAGAGTTTAGAATGTCTAGTTTGGAATTTAGACGAAATTTTACGCTGGCTCGCTGCCATATTAATCAATTATGTTACAGGTCGGAATCGTTGGACTTCCCAACGTCGGAAAATCTACTTTATTTAACGCGCTAACTGCCCAGGAAACTGCGCTCGCCGCAAATTATCCGTTCGCAACCATCGAGCCGAATATCGGTATCGTTACGGTTCCGGACGAACGCCTCGCCGTGCTCAAAGAAATGAATAATGCCCAAAAGGTTGTTCCTGCAACTGTTGAATTTGTTGATATTGCGGGCTTGGTAAAGGGTGCTTCGAAAGGGGAAGGACTCGGAAATCAGTTTCTTGCAAACATACGCGAAACCGACGCTGTCATTCAGGTTGCTCGCTGTTTCGAAGATGAAAATGTTCATCACGTCGAGGGTTCCGTTGATCCGATTCGCGACATTGAAACAATACAAATCGAACTCGCGCTCGCTGATTTGGCCTCGGTTGAAAAGCGGATCGAAAAAGCTTCACGTTCTGCAAAATCAGGTGATAAAGAAGCGAAACAGGAAATTGCCGTACTAGAAAAACTCCTTCCTTCCTTAGAGGACGGCCGTCCGGCGAGGGCTGTAGAGTTGTCTGATGACGAGAAGAAAATTTCCAGGAAGTTCTTCCTTTTAACATCGAAGCCAACGATATATGCGGCGAACGTTGATGAAAATACGCTGAGCGATCCCCACAAAAACCCACAGGTAAAAGCCGTCAAGGAGCATGCAGAAGGCGAAAACTCCGAGACGGTCGTGATTTGTGCGCGCCTTGAAGAGGAGTTAATTTCGCTCGCAGAATCTGAGCGCCTTGAATATTTGAGTGATCTCGGCGTGCAGTCGAGCGGCGTAGATCAAATGATAAAATCGGCATATAAACTGCTAGGTTTGATGTCGTTTTTAACAGCCGGTGAAAAGGAAGTACGCGCATGGACAATTCCGGTTGGAACAAAAGCTCAGAAGGCTGCGGGCGAGATCCACACCGATATCGAACGGGGCTTTATTCGTGCCGAAATAGTTTCATACGACAACATAACAGCAGCCGGCTCCCGAAGTGCCGCGCGGGAAAAAGGATTGGTTCGGCTGGAAGGTAAGGAATATATTATGCAGGAAGGCGACATCGTCGACTTTCGATTTAATGTATAGTGATAAACATGAAACTTGGGAAAAAAATCGGCTTGGTTTTAGTGATGATTTGCGGTTTTAACGGAATTCTATGTTCCCAGACAAAATCTCTCGAGCAGGTTCGATCTGCGATAAATGACACGTCAAATCCCGAGTTGTTTTCCGCCGTTTACGAAAAGGACCTGACAACAATAAAACTCTCATTTGATCTTCGCGAGGATAATATTGGATTACAAAAACCTTTCAAGGAGTTTGTTTTTGAACTCACTTCGATCTATGCAGGACCTTCTGTGGATGGAAAGCCGGTTCGGAGCAGAATGTGCATAAACACGAGGGCCAAGCAGTTCTATTTCTCAGCGAATCGCGAATTAACGCTTTTTGTCGATAGCTCTCCTTTGAAATTTGCTTCGGGCGAGAGAACCACCGAGCTTCAAAAGGGAAAAACAAGTGAAAACCTGTGTTGGGAAATGGATAAAGAAACGATGGAAGAGTTAATAAAATCTGAAGTTGTCGTTTTGCAGGTTGGTCCCGAAAAAGTCTCGATCCCAACGGGTAAATCAAAATTATTTGCTGATTATGCCAATCTCGTCGACCCAACCGTAAAATGAAAGCTAATTATTCGCCGTAGACATAACGTGCGGCGACATCCCCAATTCCAAATAAATATCCGGAAACTCACGATTAAGAATGTGAATTATTTCTTTTCGATTTGTTTTCAGGTTTTCTGCACTTAGATCTATATCAGCGTCCGCTTCAACTAGTGATTCCATAAGTAAATCTCGCTTGAAAGCCTGGACTTCACCAAAAAAGTCAGTGCCTTTCTTAACGTGGATGATCTTCGAGAATTTACGCGCATATTTCCTGACAGCATATTCACCTATCTCCCGCCCCGCTAAATCGGCTAATTCCCCGTACAGCATTATTGCTTCTTCTTTTTTGTCCGATCTAAGCAAGAGATGAACTTTCACCCACAGGGCGTCAGTCCAACCGCTGAAAAACTCACCTTCTCTAAAGAGTTCGATAGATTTATCGATAGATTCGAGAGCTTTATCAAATTTTTCATCGGCGAGATATATCTGCGCTTCGGTATCAAATGCGTTTGCAAGCCAACCTCTCTCGTTGACGTCCTTAAAGATCTTTATCGACTGAGTAACTTTTTCCCGAGCCTGCTCCAAATCTCCATTTCTCAAATAACCTAGCGAAAAGCTGTTATAAATACTGCCTAAATAACGAAGATTTCCCAACGCTTCACTATGATAAATTCCCTTTTCAAAATGAGTCTTCGATAATTCAAAACGCTCGATCCGCGAATAGATGATCCCAGCCTGCATATGATAACGAACTAAAAGGAAAGGATCTTCGCAAAGCTCCATGGGGATTTGCACATTATTCAGAATTTCTACTGCCGCCTGATAATCATTTTTCCAAATTAGGGCGCCAACCTTTGTTACTGCGATGAGTAAATTTACCGGGTGAAGCTGGTCATGATCATAAAATATAGCGGCTTCATCAAGAATTATCTCGCATTCTTCGACCTGGCCCGAATAATAATAAACGCTGGCCAGAAGGGCCTTTGCTCTACCCAATTCATGTGGCATTCCCAATTCTTCAAACAGCGAAATGGATTTGCTTATCAAATCCTTGCCTCGATCCTGGTATTTCTTTCGCGGATTAGATGAACCGAAAGTGGCCAAATAAAATCCGCTTATTCGTAGTAATTCGGCACGAATGTCAGGTTCAAACTCACTATAATCCGGGTTTTTGTCGAAATCATCCCAAACTTCTGACAACAGTTCTTGCAAACGATCGAGATCCCTCGAAATTTCCGCATCTCGTGCTTTTGCAATAAGTTGGGTGACTCTCTCCGCTGTTCCGAGTTGTTGAAAAGAATGATTCATTCTATCTATTGTTAAAAAATGTTTATTTTTTTTGGACTTTCTTGTTTATTATCAGTTTCCTTATACAACGGTGTTTAACACCGAAAGACCTTTAGGAGAAAAACAACATGAAGAAATTTGTCTCAATTACTTTACTTTCAATAAGCCTACTAGCCGGCTCAATATTTGCAAGTGACGTTCCGATAATGAACGTGGCTGGCAACGGGTGCTCACATAGCAGTTCGATGCTCGATCAGTGTATCCATTTCTTTTTCGGCGACTAGCACTTATGGAAACGCTCCGGGTTTCGACCTGAAACCCATTGGAGTTTTACGTCCAAGTTACTTCCCCAAAGTAACTATATTTTGCAACAATTTACACCGATCTAGGGTTTTTCAGCTGACTACAGGCTATACGTATACTCTTGTTACAAACCGAGATGTTACTACAGTTATCGGCGGAGTTGCAAGGAAATTTACGTGTAATTAATATCGGATTTCGCGCTGCCAGTTTCAACTCAAGTCACATTCGAATGCGATGAAAGTTGAAAAGAAACCGCTAAAAAAGGATGTCTGTCTAGACTAAAAACAGAAACCCCTTGAAATTACCCGTTTATGGACACTGGGACGATTTTTTTTTGGGGAAGAAAAAGAGGCTGTCTAGAAAGAATATCTTTTTAGACAGTCTTTTTTTGTTTTGGTTGTTTTCGTTTTAGATTTCTCGATTTGTTTTTTTGATATATGAAATTTGAAATTTTGATTTCTACGATTTTTGGAAAATGAGGCCG
>JBGTGX010000153.1:0-53346 GCA_041746475.1 Pyrinomonadaceae bacterium
ATTCAACGTTTTTCTTAAACGCTTCGATCGCACTCACCCACTTCTCCTGTGAATGCTGCGCAAAACCTAAAAAGAACCACGCGCTGGAGTTTTTCGCGTCGGATTTTAGGATCGCGGAATATGCTGCTTCCGCTTCTATCCATTTTTTTTCTGTTATCAACTGTCGTGCTGAAGCCATTTCCGGTGAAAGTTTTGGTGCTTGTGCAAGAATGCCCTGAATAAATATGGCGGTTAAAAGGCATGCGTATATTGAATATGTTGCGAATTTCATTTTACTCCTCAAAAATATAATCGTAATTACCGACATCGATCTTTAAAAGCTCGTTGTTGTAATTAGTCTTCTCAAGTTTACTGTCAAAAGTCTGCGAACAAAGCGAGGCCAGGCAAACAAACAAACCTTTACTCGCGACGTGTCGAACGTGAAGCTGATTTGCATACATCAGGTAAATTATCGAATCAACATCCTGACATGCAAGAAACGCCGCTTCTGACGGCAGAGCCATGATCGAAGTTTTTGCGCAGGTGTCACACCAGGCGAGCATCGAATAGCGCTTTCGTTTTAGCGTAACGCGCTCGCGGGATCTTATCGAGATCTTTGTCTGAATTTTGGACATAAAGTATCCGGTGACCTGTTAAGTTACAAAAAAGATTTGTGTAAACGTGAATTTGTTTTAGAATGAGGAGAGCTCAAAAATTCGGTTGCTGCTGACCAAAGTAAACACCCGCACTTTTCGAAAACTCTCCTCATCTGAGAACTACTTTATTACGGAATCTTCTTTGAAGTCTTGAAAGTATCGTAAAATTTACTTGAAAGATTCGTATTTTGAGCGATGAAGAAAAATAAGATCTACGATTTTGCCGGATTTAGGCTTGATACCGAGCAGCAGAGCCTTCTACGCGATGACGAGCTCGTCCAACTCACTCCGAAAGCTTATGAAACATTGCTCGTATTAGTGCGAAACTCGGGAAAGGTCATCAGCAAGGATACGCTGCTTGATGAAGTTTGGGCAGATACTTTTGTCGAAGAGGCGACTCTTGCACAGAATATCAGCACCCTCCGAAAGGCTTTCGCAAAATACGACTCCGATACCGAGTTTATTACAACAATTCCAAGGCGCGGATACCGTTTTGTCGAGGATGTTGTGGAAATATCGATGGAAGATGAGGAAATTGTTCTCGAAAAACATTCCGTCACGCATATCGTTGCGGAGCAAAGGCAAATTCATGATTCCCCTGATGCCGGTCTCACGCGAAAACCACGTACGAAGCGTCTCAGGAACCAAGCTTTGGTTGGGTTTGCAATCGTTGGAGCGGCAATTCTCGCTTTAAGCTATGTCGCGATCTCCTATTATTCAAACCCAAAATCATTTTACAATTCAAAATTTCAAAAATTTCGTATTGCAACTTTATTTTCCGGAACAAAGATAAAATACGCGGTCGTTTCGCGTGACGGTAAATATCTTGCGGTCGTAAATCAAAATGCTGACGGCGATGCAATTCAGCTAAAGCAGATCGAGGAAGGAAATATGATCGATGTGCTTCCAAAATCGAATCTGAGCATTTCGGGAGTTTCATTTTCGCCGGCCGGGGAGCATCTATTTTATTCAGCTTACGGGAAACCCGATACCGCCGGAACAGTTACGGGAAAACTTTATAGGATCCCGATCCTTGGCGGTGCACCAAAAGAAATATTGAGCGATATTGATAGTCCGGTTTCGGTTTCGGAAGATGGCAGGAAGATCGCATTTGTCAGAAATAAGATCAACGAACGAAAATCTGCGATCGTTGTCGCCGATATTGAGGGCGGTGCTCAAAAAGAATTGGCTGTTCGTGATCTGGCGAGCGGTTTTTCTAATTACGGACTCTCGTGGTCCGTCGACGGAGAGAAGATATCAAGTGCCATCTCTGATGGTAAGGATTTTGTTTCATCGCGTGTTGCGGTGATCGACGTCTCTTCGGGCGAGCTTGAGACTCTCGGGGAAAAGAAATGGCTGTGGATCGGCAAAACTCAATGGTTAAAAGATGGGAGCGGGATCGCTTTTGTGGCATACGGTGCGGAATCGCCGAATTTAACAGATGAAATTTGGTTTACTTCGTACCCGAGAGGCGAAACGCGTGTGATTTCAAATGGATTGACCGGTGTCGTCGGACTGAGTTTGACCGATAATGCCGAGTCGATAGTGGCGACACGTCAGAACCGAATCACGAGCTCTTTCGTTGCTCCGCTTGACGATCTGAATAGCGCAGAAGAAATCGATAAGACCGCAAACGGCGAAGCGCTCCTCCAACTCGGCGCCGAATGGACTTCCGCCAACAAGATCCTTTTTGCAAAAACCGAGAATGGCAACGCCGATATCTGGTCAATGAATGCGGGCGGCGAAGAGAAAAGACGTCTCACATCGGAAAAAAGCGCAGATTATTTTCCAAAAATGTCGTTTGATGGGAAGTATATTTTCTTTCTATCAAATCGAAGCGGGATAATGAACGTCTGGCGAATGGATTCAAACGGCGAAAATCCGATTCAAATAACTACCAAGGGTAATTTTTCCGGTGCAACGGTTTCGCAAAATAACGACTATATTTATTATCTTGAGAAGGATGTTTCGAAACCAATCGCGTTTCTTTTCAGGGCCGATTTTGATGGAAAAAATGCAAAGCAATTGACGAATTTAAGAACGTCGCGTCCGCAAGTCTCGCCCGATGGGAAATACGTTTTATGTTTTTATCCTCAAGCGGGAGATGAATCGAAGAGTGCTGTTTTGCAGCGTTTGAAATTTACGATTCTCTCGGCGGAAACGGGCGATGTAATAAAACAGTTTGCTGCGCTTAAAAGTCGTGCGTTTCCGCTTACGGAATGGTCGGCAGACAGCAAGTCATTCTTATTTCTCGCAGAAGGCGCGACACCGACGCTTTGGAAGCAAATTATCGACGGAGACAAATTTCAGAAGTTAAAAGAATTCAATGTTGAAAACATTTATCAATTTGCCGTTTCAAAAGATGGGAAAAGTTTATTTTACGAAACTGGAAAGGAAGTAAATAGTGTAATTCGATTCAGCAATACCTCGGAAAGATAACATAGCTTTTTTGTCGGCTATCGAGACCGAAATTTATTAAGCCTCAGCCGAGACAAGCACATTTCGTCGGTCATTTCGTACCTTGATCAATGCGACGATAACCAAATAAACCGCCAAACCGATCAGAGTCAGAGACGCCATTCCATTTACAAATTTTATGTCAAAGCCCGTTGAGGTAGTAAAATTTCCATAAACCAAACTTCCTAAGGCCCAAAGCGTCATCACTAAGACGAAGAGCATTGGGAGCAATGTGAAGGCAATTCGTTTTCGCGCTTGATAAAGCCAGGCTGTGATCGATAGCAATGTCAGAGCTGCGAGCAACTGGTTTGACGCACCAAAGAGTGCCCAAAAATCAAGCCAGGTTCCTTTTGTTGCGATGAGAGCGATTACCACAGGAAGTGCAACAGTCGCCGCGGTTCCAACGATTGCTCCGGTCCTTCCCGGAATGCCCAAAATCTCCTGAACGATGTAACGCCCGAGCCGCATACAAACATCCAAAGTGTCAAAAACAAAGGTCGAAAACGCCATCGCGCCAAATGTGATCGCGAACGGAAGATATTGTTTTCCAATGATGAGCGTCAGAAAATTGCCGATTCCATTTCCATAAATCGTTCCGGGTGAAACTCCTTTTACGGCGTCCGAGCTTACAATCATTATCGTTACAAGCGCGATAAATGCGACGAAACCCTCGGCGAGCATCGCGCCGTAACCGACTGAACGCGTGTGCGATTCTTTGTCGATCTGTTTTGACGTCGTACCCGAGCAGACCAGCCCGTGAAATCCCGAACACGCTCCGCAGGCAATAGTTACAAAAAGAAATGGAAAAAGCATTCCGGTCATCCCGCCGAAATTCCAAGAGTTGAAATAAGGCTGTTTTATTTCGTATCCGCCAAAGAAAATTCCGATGACGCCGACAGCAAGCGCCGTATATAAAACGAAGCCGCCGAGATAGCCGCGCGGTTGGAGCAAAAACCACACTGGAACAAGGGATGCGACAACACAATATATCAAGATAATGATCGACCAGAACAAGTGACTAAAAACGAAAAGATGAGAAAATTCAGTGCCAAGCCATGCGAGGGCAAAAACCATTGGAACGAAAATTATTGTCGAAAGCCAAAGCGGAGGTTTTAAATAACGCTCGACCAATCCAAGCGTGACCGAAAGGGCTAAGTATGTGACGCTTGCAAACGCAACTGCTCCGCCTGCGTTAAATTCTTTCGTGCCCTGCAATTCTTCGGTTCCGGAAACAAAGGTTCCAGCCGTTATATCCGTAAAAGCAACGATCACATAGATAAGTGCGATCCAGATAAATGCCATCATCGCGCGCCCGGCGCCGGTTCCGAGTTTTTCACGAGCGATCTCCGCGATAGATTTTGCGTCGTGGCGAACGGAAGAAGCAAGACTCGAAAAATCGTGAACCGCACCGATCAACACCACGCCCAAGGCGATCCACAAAAGACATGGCAGCCAACCAAAATACATACAGGCTAAGATCGGTCCGGCGATCGGTCCCGCTGCTGATATTGCGGAAAAGTGTTGTCCGAAAAGATAAAATCTACGAGTCGGTACAAAATCCTTGCCGTCGTTGATCTTGTTGGCGGGAGTTTCGCGGGTGTCGTCGAGTTCGAATTGCTTCGCAACCCAACCGCCGTATGTGAAATACCCGAATATTAGCCAGGTTATAAAAACGATTGCGATCAGCACGAGCATTAATAGACTTCTCCGTTTTTTTATTTAAGGCGTGATGTTGCCGAGATTTTAGCACAAAGTGTTTTTGGAGTTGAAAAGAAATGGAACGTCGATTTCGCGGATAACTAAGATGAAGCGGCTGGGAAAATCAACTTTCTGTATCGGTTCTTAATAAATCCGCGCGAATCTGCGTGATCCGCGTTCATTTCTCGGATCGAATTGAATGCCGTATCATCAAAGTATGAGCAAATCTATACAAGAAACCTATTCACCAAAATCGATCTGCTTTGGCTGCGGACCGGCAAACGAAAAAGGATTGAGGATTCGCAGTTTTGAAAAAGACGGCGAATATGTGATGGAATGGAAAGCCGAATCGCATCACGAAGCTTTTCCAGGGATGCTCAATGGCGGAATAATCGGTTCGCTTTTAGACTGCCATTCGAATTGGGCGGCGGCGCATTATCTAATGAAGAAAAATGGCAAAACCGAGCCCGATTGCACTGTTACGGCTAGTTATTCCGTCAAACTTCTTCGCCCTACACCGAGCGATGCATTGATAAAACTACGTGCCTGGATCACGGATTCAAAGGAAGATCGCGCAACGGTCGAAGCGGAATTAATTGCAAATGATAAGGTTTGCGCAACCTGCACAGGATTATTTGTCGCTGTGACGGAAGGCCATCCGGCTTATCATCGTTGGTAGATTCGATGACAGAAATTGAAATCGCTTTCGGAAACTTCTACTGGCTCTGTGATTCGATCTACTATTTCTGAATAAATTAGTGGAAGCAATGTGTTGGGCGGAATGATTAGATCCGAAGTGTCGAAATACCCCCGTCGACGCTTAAGATCTGCCCAGTTATCCAGCTTGCCTTGTTTGACAATAGAAATGCAGCCATTTCTGCAATGTCTTCGGGTTCGCCAATCCTTTTAAGAGGGTGACGAGCTGCATTGGCGTCGATCTTGTCGTTAGAATTGAGCAATTTAGAAGCAAGCGGAGTATTTGTAAGCGAGGGCGCGATACAATTCACCCTGATCTTAGGAGCCAGTTCGGCTGCTAAGGAACGCGTAAGGCCTTCAATTGCTCCTTTCGAAACCGAAACCTGTGTGTGGAAGCTAAAACCGGTTTGAACAGCAACGGTGGAAAAAAGGACTACCGACGGCTGATCAGATGCCTTAAGTAGGTCAAGTACATTTTGCAAAACTCTTACGGCTCCTACGACCTGCAAGTTAAAATCTTCTGAAAAATCCTCAGGCGTCATTCTAGTAAATGGTCGCAGATTGATGGAACCCGGGCAATAAACCAAACCATCCAGAGATCCCTCCAAAAAATCTATTTTTAAGTTGCTATCAAGAACATCAAGAGGATGATATTTCAATCCGGGCAAATCGCTATCGATCTTATTTTTGTTGTAGGTTCCGACGACGTTGTCACCGTTTTTTACAAGAATCTGCGCTGTTTCCTTTCCGATTCCTGAGGATGCACCTACTATCAGGTAGTTCTTCATGCGATTTCTGCTTTCTTTTCCGATGGATCCTGAGCTGCCATCTGCGGGTTATTAAATTGAAGGTTCATTGACAAAAAAAGTCCGTAAATAAAAATCACTCCAACAATGAATCCCACTATAAAAATTATTTTGTCCATGATTATTCTCCTGAAGATAATCGCTTAATGAATAACCCGGCTGACAGGATCGAAGGTACCCAAATACCTACGAATATCCCCGCTAACTTCTGATCCGCGCCAAATATACCAAACCACAAGCTAATCGAAAATAGAAATGATATAAAAGCCGCGGCGAAAATAAAGAAATCTGGTTTTTTTAACATGTAAGACCTCGCTTAATAAAAAATTTCGATCTGAATGGATATTTTGTTGCCTTTTGGCACGATTGAATGATCGTTCAATTAATGAAGGTTTCGTGTCGTTTAGCTAATTGGATTCAGCTAAGATAAAATCGATATTAAAAGTCGTAAGACTTTAAATACTAAAAGCAAAGTTACAGAATCACAACAGCAAATAAAAAACGGCAGTCTCTTTAAACCTACCGTTTCTAATACTTACTATGGTGGCGGGGGGGAGACTTGAACTCCCAACCTCGGGGTTATGAATCCCGCGCTCTAACCGGTTGAGCTACCCTGCCGCGCAACCTATGATTATAGGTTTCAGTAAAAAAAGGTCAAGCGAATTCATGAAGTCTCGGACATGTATCCTGCAATCTCAATCGCGGGTCTTTAGATATTTTTCGGGAATAGGATCGTCCTTGCTTTCCTGCTGCCAATATATTGAAAGCACCCACCAACGTTTACCGTCATTAAAAAGCTGAAAACTATTGATGCCACGCAGAAAAGGTTTTTCATCCGTTAGTTTGTTTCGACCTTCGTACGTGGAAAAAACGTGCGCGATGTGCCCAAACACCTCAGTTTTTCTGGCAATTTCCTGTTCGTGAAATCCATTTGTCACGAGGAAAGTACCCGATCTCTTGATATACTCCGCCGGCGTTATTGGAAACGCCGCGAATTCCTCAGCACCTCTCGGTTGGCCGGTCGGGATGAGATGTGCTCTGGGGTGAAACAAAGAGTGAAATCGATCCCAGTTTCTTTCGACACCCACGTCACCGGAAATCACGTCGTACACAGCTTTGATTATCGAATCAATCGATTTTACGTCATTGGGATTAGCGATATAAACCTTAGGTTTTTCACTCGCGTTTGTATCGGGTTCTTCCTGTGCGACCACGGCAAACGTCGAGACCAAAATAGCTGCTAAGATAAAGAATATGTGATTTTTCATAATTTTTAGTACCGTCCAAAAAATGCTTTGGTTTCAGGTTTCACCCAAAATATTAAAAGCGGAATTGTCGCGGGAAGAAAACAGCAACTCGTCATACCAAATGCGATCATTACGATCCCGACGATCCAGTTATACGGTTTGCGTGGGAGGAAAAGGGCAACGATGAATACGAGAGCAAAAAACGCACCGAGAATTGTATAAATGGTTCCAAGCAAAACGTTTTCTGCCGCCGAACTACCCGACGATTCAGGCCGAATAATCGTCAGAGCGATCCCCAGCCCCATAAAGAGAATATAGAGAACCGCTAAAGCAGCGCAATAAACACGGTACCAAAAATACGTTTTGCGGCCAATCTCATTGTCCACCGGAATGTCGCTTTGGTTTCCGGGTGCAAAAGCCCTCGCTTGAAAGGTCTCCTCTACCGGCACCGAAACATGTGCCGTCCCCGGTAAATTCGCAAATGAATTTCCACATCTGTGGCAGCTTTCGGCGGTCAAGAGATTAACTAGTTTACATTTTGGACAGCGTATTCCGTTCATGTTGTAAGCGTTGGCGAAGCCCGACTAAAAATTGTTCACAAATTTGTCGATAATACTAGCACAACTTATCAAAACAGGTCGATGAGCTTCGTTTCAAATCTAACATAGAATAAAATGCTTTTTACGCAATCAGAATATGCTTTCTTTACTCAAGATCAAAAACATTGCCCTTATCGAATCGCTATCATTGGAATTCGGCGAAGGACTTAATTTGCTTACGGGTGAGACGGGTTCGGGTAAATCGATTATCGTTGATTCGCTTGGAGCCCTGACCGGTGGGCGGGTAACGTCTGATTTGATAAAAGAAGGCGAAGACTCCGCTGAGATTGAAGGGCTTTTTTTGGTTGAGGCCGATAAAAAGTTACGCGGGATCTTTGAAGAAAGCGGGATTGAGATCGATGAGCGGGACGAAATTGAGCTGATCGTAAGACGTGAGCTATCGGGAAATGGCCGCAATCGAATATTTGTCAATAATCAGCTCGTTACCGCAGGTTTCCTAAAAAAGATCGGTGTTTATCTTGCTGATATACACGGTCAAGGCGAGCAAACTACTCTCTTTAATCCGGCAAATCATCTGGAGATCTTGGATGAGCATGCCGGTTTGGTAAAGGAACGTGCTCGTTGCGGCGAAGCTTTTCGAGAAATATCGAAGCTGAAATCCAAACTCCGACGCCTTAACGAAGATGAATCGCAAAAACTCCAGTTGATCGACATTTTGAAGTTTCAGGTGGAGGAGATCGGACAGGCGGGAATTGAAACGGACGAAGACACAAAACTTAACGAAGAAAAGAAACGCCTTAATAACAGCGAAAAACTTTCCGATTTAAGCGGCGAATCGTATTCTCTACTCTACGAAGACGACCAGGCTGTCACTGCAAATCTTGAAAAGGTCGCGCGAAAAATTGAGGAACTGGCGGAATATGATTCGACCTTCGCTCAATACACGGATGGCCTGGAAACTGCGGGGGCGGTTTTGGAAGATTTGGCTTATACGCTAAGGGATTTTAGGGGCTCGGTCGAATTTTCGCCCGAAAGGCTCGAGGAGATCGAAAATCGACTGGCAGAAATATCGCGTTTGAAGCGAAAATACGGCGGCTCGCTCGAAACCGTTTTGGCGCATTTTGAAGATTCAAAATCGCG
The DNA here is from genome assembly GCA_041746475.1 of Pyrinomonadaceae bacterium. Taxonomy (GTDB): domain Bacteria; phylum Acidobacteriota; class Blastocatellia; order Pyrinomonadales; family Pyrinomonadaceae; genus Aridibacter. The sequence continues at coordinate 9,240 of JBGTGX010000153.1, forward strand.
GCTCGAAAACATTGAAACATCTGAAATGCGCGCGAAAGAATTGCGGAATCGCCTGACAAACACGAGAAAAGCGTATGTTGAAACCGCCAAAGATCTAAACCTCAAGCGATTGAAAGCGGCGAAGCGATTCGAGAAGGAGATCGAAGAGAATTTAGAAGACGTCGCCTTGGAAAAAGCACAATTTTCTATCAATTTTCATTCGCCGGATGACCTGGCAAATGAAGAAAGTGATAAGTATTTTACTGCTAAGGGTTTTGACGCGATCGAATTTTATTTCTCGGCGAACCCCGGTGAATCTCCAAAACCGCTTGCGAAGGTAGCCTCTGGAGGTGAAGCCTCGCGTGTGATGCTCATTTTGAGAACAAGTGCAAAAACAGATGTCGCGGGTAAAACAGCGGTTTTTGATGAGGTCGACGCGGGGATCGGCGGTCGTGTGGCTGAAGCTGTAGGGCTCAAACTCAAACAATTATCGAGCGCACAGCAAGTTTTGTGTGTTACTCATCAGCCCCAGGTTGCCGCTCTGGCTCATCACCATTTTATTGTTGAAAAAGATATAAACGCAAAGAAAACGAAAGTCGCCGTTAGAAAATTGAATGAAAAAGAGCGTGTCGAAGAAATCGCCAGAATGCTGGCAGGAGAAAATATTACGGAAACCGCTCGTGATCACGCACGTGAATTATTATCCGAAAAAACGAAAATAAAAGGAAAAAGCACTTCCTGAGAAGTTTCGTAACCGCAAAAAGCTCACCCAGAAGATATGCCAGAAATTTTAGCCAAAGTTATCCGTGGGGAAACGATCGAATCAGTCCATCGCGGTCACCTTATCGTGGTCGATGGCGAAGGCAAAACGATTGCGCAGATCGGCGAACCGGAAACAGTTACCTTTTGGCGTTCGGCAGCGAAGTCTTTTCAAATACTGCCCTGTATCCTAAGCGGGGCGGCCGATGCATTTGGGTTTTCGGAGCAAGAGATCGCGATCGGATGCGCGTCTCATTCCGGCGAGGATTTTCATACGAAAACCGTTCAAAGAATGCTCGATAAAATTGGGTTAAGCGAGAGTGATCTCCGTTGCGGCGCCCATCCCTCGTTTAACAAAGAAACTGCCGAATCGATGATCCGCGAAAGAGAAACCCCCACACAACTAAATAACAATTGTTCGGGAAAACACGCTGCTATGCTGGCTTTTGCAAAACACACCGGAGCCGATTTAGAAAGCTATCTCTCAAATGAAAATTCGGTTCAGCAGGCAATTCTTGAAATAATTTCTCGGTTTACGGGAATATCCAAGGGCGATATCAAATTTGGCGTCGATGGATGCTCGGCTCCTAATTTCGGAGTTCCAATTTCCTCGATGGCAAAGGCCTTTTCTAACCTGACAAACCCAAGAACGTTCTCAGACATCGGCATCGAAAACGCATGCCTAAGAATAGTTGCCGCACAGATGAAATATCCGGAATACGTAGGCGGGAGTGTTCGTTTAGACACGAAGATCATGAAGGCTTTGGAAGGAAAATTGATTTGTAAAGTTGGGGCTGAGGGAGTTTGGTGCGCGGGCGTATTGCCGAGCGAGAAATGGAAAAATGGATTGGGAATCGCGATAAAAATTGAGGATGGCGATGATGGTCGCGCGCGCCCGGTAGCAGCTATCGAGCTTCTAAGACAACTCGGTATAATGACGGACAAAGCTGAAAATGTCTTGGGTGAGTTTTCGCCAATAGTTCTGAAAAATAGGATGGAAACAATTGTCGGGAAGGTCGTTGCGGATATTAAGACCTAGTGTTGCCGACCATTTCCTTTGTGCCTAAGGTCTTTGTTTGTGGTTTAATGAACGTTTGTGAAGCACGCTGTCATGGCCGGAAGATGCCGGTGAACAGATATTATGAGCAAACCGACACACCAAACCGAACCACCGAAACTTGGAAAAACTCAAAACGGTGAGATCGAGCCAAATTCTCTGGCGGATCTGCTGGAATTCTTCCTAAATTTCGATCAGCGGGTATCAATAATGCGGCATCCGCACGTCGAAGAACTTTTTTTCTGGAAACAAGGTGATGATCAGGCGCACAACGTAAAACCGGCGCCTTTTGAAAACGCGGAATCACGTTTTGCAATTGGCGTTTTCCAAGCGCTTGCTGAAAATAATTCCGAGGAGAAATTGGAGCGCTGGATATCCGATGTCCTTCAGGCACTCGGCGAAGCTAAAGGAAATAATGAAGATATAGCGAAAAGCTATAAATTGGAACAAGGCAAATCCCACGTTAAAGAGGCGGAGAAAATTCCTTCGAAAACGGAAAAGCGATTTTATTTGACAAGTTGTTGGATCGAATCTTTGTGCACGGCGGAAGTCAGGTTTTTAGGTTGGGTTTACCAGGAATTGTACGGGAAACCTTTTCAACCGATTGTGGAAACGCCGGATTCTTAATAATTACGGCAGAATTTATATGCAGCCGTCAAAAACGGCATTTTGATCCGCTACTCAAAAGTTCTGCACTCGCGCACGTCGCCGGTTTGAAATCCTTTCGAATACCATGAAACCCGTTCTCTCGCCGAGCCGTGGGTAAACGATTCAGGCACTACGTATCCCTGTGCACGCTTTTGAATCATATCATCGCCTACTGCTGCCGCAGCGCGAATTGCTTCTTCGGCATCTCCCGATTCGAGCAAACCTTTTTTCTCAGCCGCTGCCGCCCAAATTCCGGCAAAACAATCCGCTTGTAATTCAAGACGCACAGAAAGCTGGTTTGCCTGAGCTTTGCTGCTTCGCTGCTGAGCTCTCGTAACTTTGTCCATCGTGCCGAGTTGGTTTTGGAGATGATGTCCAACTTCGTGCGCGATCACATACGCGGCGGCAAAGTCGCCGGGCGCCCGATACTGAGTCTGGAGCTCACGAAAAAATGCGAAATCTAAATAGAGATTCTGATCGCCGGGGCAATAAAATGGCCCCATCGCGGCGCTCGCATAACCGCAAGCTGACGAAACCTGACCGGTGAAAAGTACGAGTTTTGGTTCGCGATATTGAAGGCTGTTTTGCTTGAAAATAGTGCTCCAGACATCTTCGGTGCTTCCCAACACGGCTTGAGCAAAACTTTTTAGTTCATCATCGGCTTTATTGGTTTGCGGTTGATTTTGGGTTGGCTGGATCTCGCTGGTCGGCGTTTCCCTTAGAAGAGAGCTTGGATCACCGCCGCACAAAAATACGCCAATAACTAAGATCAGCAATCCGATTCCGCCGCCGCCGATTGCGATTCCGCGTCCACCCATTCCGCGTCTATCTTCTACATTCGTGCTTTTTCGCTGATCTCTCCAACGCATAATCTTTCGTCCTCAACTTATTTCATTTATGATTAGGTGCGGAAATTTTAACATTTTGCCTGAAGTGAAGAAACCACTTTTTACATTTATGAACATAAATACCTGGAAACAAAGCGGAAACTCATTCGATTTTGAAGGAAATCCGATATTTTTTATAAATCGGAAAACGGAAAGTGAAACCCTGCTATGCCTCCACGGTTTCCCGACTTCCTCATACGACTACCATAAAATTTGGGATGGGCTTGCGGATCAATTTTCGCTCGTTACATTCGATATGATCGGTTACGGCTATTCCGCCAAGCCGCCTGACTTCGACTATACGACTTTCCGGCAGGCCGACGTTTTGGAGGCGCTTGTCAAACATTTAGGCATCAAAAAGCTGCACGTACTTTCACACGATTATGGAAACACGATAATTCAGGAACTTCTCGCACGCGATGAAGAAAACCGTTTGAACTTCGAAATCGAATCGATCTGTATGATGAACGGGGCCTTATTTCCTGAAACACATCGTCCGATCCTGGCACAGAAAATCTTGATCAGCCCCGTAGGGTTCTTATTTAACAAGCTTGCAACAGAGAAGCGTCTTAAAGAAAGTCTCGCCTCTGTTTTTGGGGAGCAGACGCGACCTGACGAGCAAGAGCTGGATGAATTTATCGAGCTTGTTAAGTTTAACGGCGGAAAAAAAATAACTCACAAACTGATTCAATATATGCGCGAGCGGAGCGTTTATCGCGAACGTTGGGTCGGGTCGCTGGAGCGGCTTCAACAGCCGTTTCGGATGATAAATGGTTTAGCAGATCCCGTGTCCGGGGAGCATCTTGTTAAAAGATTTCGCGAAATAATGCCTCACAAAGATATAGTTGAATTGTCCGGCATCGGACACTTTCCACATTTTGAGGCACCAGCTGAAACTCTAAAACACATTCTTGAGTTTCATTCTCGTGCCTAAAAACGCGCCGATAGAACAGTCTTCACACTATATTTTAAACTCAAAAAATCTTGACACAGGCCGGTTAAAACCTTTATTATCAATAAATCCAGAAACAAGAATCTCCCAAAGGCTATGTAGAAAAAGGAAAAAATCATGATTAAACTCGATATAGTGAACACAGTAGCCGATCGAACCGGAGTCCCAAAACAGAAAGCCGAGCAAGTTGTAGATGCGCTTTTTGATGCCATGAAAGAAGCTTTGGCCGGAGGAAAGAGAATCGAGCTTCGGGGATTTGGTGTTTTTGTCGTTAAACCTAGAAAACGTGGAATTGGCCGCAACCCGAGGACGGGTGATGAAGTACCCATCCCCGCGGGGAAAACAATTCGTTTTAAGCCGGGAAAAAATCTTCAGGCGAAACCAATTGGCTAGAATTCCGGACCGCAATTCTTAAATATCGTAGATCGCAAAACGTATCAGCATTAAGTTTTTGCGGTTTGCGATTTTTTAGTTTATATCTAAATCAATGGCCGATTTCTTTACCGTAAACTCCCGTCGAGGCTCGATGAGACCTACAGCGCGAACCTGGATCAAGCACGCGATTCTTCTGATTTTAACCTTTATAACTTGCACAATTGCGGGCTCGATAAATCCATTCGGCCAATTGCCGATTCTTCGAAAGCTAGATTCATTAACTAACGATGCCGGGTTTTTCGAAGTGATTTCTGCGTTGCCGGGAGCATATGCTGATATGATTCAGACCGCCGTGTGGACACTTTATTCCGAACCGGAATTTCTTGCCTACAGTTTAAAGTTTTCGCTTTCTCTTCTTTTCATTCTGACTGCACACGAAGCGGGGCATTATATTGCGTGCAGAATTTATAAGGTTGACGCAACGCTCCCTTATTTTCTTCCGACGCCGCCGCTCATCGGTCCGGCAGGAACTTTTGGCGCGTTTATAAAAATCATTTCGCCGATGCCTTCGCGAAAGGCAGTTTTTGATATCGGCGTTGCCGGACCAATTGCCGGATTTATCGCGTTGCTCCCGATCGCAATTTTAGCAGTCGCTACTCTTGAAAATGCTCCGCCCCAGATCGCAGCTCCGGGTGAATTTCAAATTACTTTTTCTGATCCGCTCCTGATTAAGATCTTTGCGTTTATTGGAGGGATCGATCTAAGCCTGCCGATTTACCCAAATCCTTTTTATTACGCTGCCTGGATAGGTTTGCTCGTAACTGCCCTAAATTTAATACCTTCGGGACAGCTTGACGGCGGTCATGCGATCTATGCGGTTTTCGGCAAGCGAGTGCATTATTGGACGGGCCGGATCGCGTTTATCGTGATGACATTGTTCTCAGTTTTGGGGATGTATTTTTTCGAAAGTCCAAGCGGATTTTTGTTTGCGGTGATCTTAGCGATAATGATGAAGATTCGGCATCCGGAGCCTCTAGACGATGCACCATTAGACAACATGCGGCTCGCGATTGCATTTTTTACCTTTGCAATCTTTGTTCTTTGTTTTGTCCCGATCCCGATCAAGCTTAGCTAGCTTTTGCGGCCGCTGGTTTTGGGAGCATTCCTTTCATCTCTTTTACGATCTTTTTAACGTCTTCGTGATCATCGAGTGCGATCATAAAGAAATCATAGCTCGTTTTAAAACAGACTACGCCATTTCCGAAAAACCAAACACCTTCAAGCAACGGGTTTCCGCCAAGCAACCAGCCGAGCGGTGCGCCGGTGATCGTTTTCGGATTCAAGATGTTAGTCATAAGAACCGCTCCCGAGGCGAAAGAAAACGCACCTAAAAGCGGAGCACCAATGTATTTTGCGATATTGCGCTCAAACTTCACACGATCGGCTTCTGCGCCAGTCAAATTTCCTTTTTCGATAAGACTTTCCTGATCTTTCAGATGTTCATTAAAAAGTGCGCTCGCCTTTTGGACAGACCATGCGGGCAATGCAGAATTAAAAAGCCAATGCGAACTCAAACCCGTAAATACAACGCCGAGCCCGGCACCTACGGCGACTGACGCTCCTGTCGCGGCAGCTTGCAGAGGTTTTTCGGCGACCCATTCCGTAGTTTTACGAAAGGTTCTGACGGTTGAATCAATTGTCCGCGTCCAACTCACGCCGAGTCCAAGGGTCTTCGAAACGCTTCTCGCAGTTGCCTCAACCGATCTGCGCGTCTGTCCAAGCACTTCACCCGCTTTTTGACCCGCGACATTTACGACCTCACCAAATTTCTTTCCGGCAGTTTTCAAAACATCTTCCGCACCTTCGGTTGCCGTTTCGAAAACTTCATCCGCGTTATTTCGGGCGTCATCAGCGACTTCACGAACCGGTTCGCTTGCTTTCCAAGCTTTTCCGGCAGTATTTTTTGCCGTATCTTCAACGACTTCATAGACGTCTTCTGCAGTTTCGTAAATATCTTCGGCTACTTGGGCGGCGCGTTTTCCAACAGGTGATCTTTCGGCTTCATCTTTGATCCGTCCGACGCCTTCTTTTACCGTTTCGGCACCCTTACGAGCAGTATCTTTCGCAACCTTGACGCCTTCTTCGAGTTTTCCCGACAAACCGAGCTGTTCATCGATCTCGCTAAATTTTTCCTTTGCATCCTGACGGATCTTTTCAAAACGTTTCTTGTAATCTGACATTGTTATTATCCTTTCTTAAAGCTTCGGAAATGATTACGTTTTCAATCATGCCTTTGTTCAGGTTAGAATCCAAACATTGGCTTAACCTCTATGATTGCACCATTAAACGAAACAATCAACCATTTTTGTTGATGTTAGAGTGATTTTTTATCTCAAAAATTCTGTGATAATCTTTTGTTTTCAAAATTTACTATGTCAAAAGTAATGTGTCCAAATTGCAAGAAAAAGGCCGAATACACCGGAAACGAATACCGTCCGTTTTGTTCCGAACGCTGCAAGCTTCTTGATTTCGGTGCTTGGGCGGATGGGGATTATGCGCTTCCGGCTCAATCTTCTTCGCTCAGCGAGGAAGATTTACATCACCTCGAGAAAATTCGGAACCAAAAGAACTCCGGGACGAATTAAGAATGGAAATTGCTGCAATAATTTTTGTATTGGTGATGCTGGCCATAGCCTATATCACCTTTAGACTTCTAAAACGCACAGTAAAGATCGCTGTTCGTGGGCTTGTCGTTTTAACAATATTGGCGGTCGCATTTGTCGGCGGTTTGGCGCTCTGGAATTTGGATTCTCTACCGTTTCAAAAGGCGCCTACGAAAACACGAAAGAAGTCTAAGTAATGGCTCTTAAGATAAAGAAGTATCTGAAAAGATACAAAAATCTCTCAGGCAACGTCTTCGCACTGAGTTTTGTCAGCCTGCTCAACGACACGTCCAGCGAAATAATCTATCCGCTTCTCCCCGCTTTTCTTGCAATAACGCTTGGCGCCTCCCCTTTCTTCATTGGCCTGATCGAAGGGTTCTCCGAATCCGTTTCTAGTTTACTAAAACTTTTTTCCGGATATTTGAGCGATAAGTTTGATCATAGAAAATTTCCTGTTTTTGCGGGATACGCTCTGTCTTCGATCGTTCGCCCGCTTCTCGCTTTTGCCTCAAGCTGGCAGCAGGTGCTTTTTGTGCGTTTGGGCGACCGTGTTGGGAAAGGAATTCGATCGGCTCCGAGAGACGCGATCCTGGCGGCAAGTGTGCCGATCGAAAAACGAGGGCTTGCATTTGGCCTAAACCGAGCGTTTGATCATCTGGGCGCTGTTTTTGGGTCGATTTTGGCGTCGGTGCTGCTTTTTTACATTTCGCAAACTCCGGATAAACCGATCGCTCAGGATTACCGCCAGCTTTTTCTTTACGCGTCAATTCCGGTAGCTGTCGCGCTCTTCATAATAATATTCTTTGTTCACGAAGAAAAAAAAGCGGAGATCGTGGTCGCTCCGATAAAACTTTCGCTTAAAGAATTCGATGGAAATTTCAAACGTCTTTTATTTGTAATCGCACTTTTTACCTTTTCGAATTCTACAGATGCCTTTCTGCTTCTGCGCGCGGAACAAGCAGGAATTTCGCTGGCGTTAATTCCGCTCTTGTGGATGTCTCTCCACATTTCGAAGGTCGTCAGTTCGTTGGTTTTTGGCGATCTATCGGACAAAGTAGGACGCAGAAAATTGATTTTTGCGGGTTGGATCTTATACGCGATCGTCTATTGCGGTTTCGCATTTGTATCAAACGCCTGGCAGGCGCTCACACTATTTATTTTCTATGGAGTTTATTTTGGTTTAACGGAAGGAGCAGAAAAAGCACTGGTCGCAGACCTCGTTCCCGAAGAAAAACGCGGAACCGCTTATGGTTTTTACAATCTCGCGTTTGGAATTACTGTTTTTCCAGCCTCGCTCGCTTTCGGCTTTTTATGGACGCAATTCGGTGCCCAAGTCGCATTTCTTTTTAGCGCATTCATATCCGTTTGCGCTGCACTACTAATGTTGACGGTAAAAAATCCGAAATTTGATAAACGCTTTGCTTAATTGCCTTCTTTTTCGACGATTATCTTTCGGCGCGCTGAAACTCTCAAACCTTCTTTTCGCGAAGAGACTTCGACGGTGCGAATCTCGCCATCCGGTGATTCGCTGAGAGGACGTTTCGGTACGTATGTCACAACATAATTCGAATCGATTATCCGGGCAATTAGGGTGGCCTTTAAGATCATTTCATCAGTTGTTTCCGGTGCAATGAACATTCCGCTTGTATTTTCAGATAGTTCGAGCAAGAATTTTGCACCTTCTTCAAGATCCTGCATTCGTTTTTTCATTACCCGGAGAAATTTTCTGTCGGTATTGATCGACATGATTGTTGTCGCATTCGCAGTATCTCTGACGCCGTTTGGCAATCCTGCAATAACCTCCGGAGGAAGCGCATTAGGACGCGTTGGTAACCCGACATTCTTAGTTTTTGGCGCCACTTTTTCCGCTTCAAGGCCGGCATAACTTAAGACATGGACATTTATATTTGTTCCCATCAGCCTGCGCATTTCCCTCATTCTTTCTTCCGTTCGATCAAAACTATCGGTACCATCCGATATCAAGACGAGGTGTCGATTCTCATTTTCGGCCTTTCGCAGAAAATTTGTCGCGAGCTTTAGTGCATCGACAAAAACATCCCGCTTTCCGAAGTTTAGATATCGATTGATCGCACGAAGAGTGATTTCCCGGTTGGATGTCCATTCGGAGAGAATTTTAGCCTTATCGTTGTATTCGATCACAGCAACCGTATCTTCGTCGCTAAGCGAATTGACCAAGACGCTCGCCGTTTGACGGGTTTGTTTTAGGCTTTTCACGTTACGCATTTCGCCGCCTGTATCCAAAACGATCAAAACATTTGCAGGAATTCGACGAATACTGCTTGGTTGGTGAAGGCGATTATCCTCGACAATTACAATGTCGTTGTCACCAACCTTCGAAACAAAATTTCCTTCTTCATCAAACGCGGAAACATTTAATTTGATCTCCTCGGTGAACACGGTTTCCGGGTTATCATCCTCTATATCGGGAGGAGTACGTGTCGTAGTTTGCGCGGCGGCAACGGTCGGGAGGATAAAAATTGCGATAACGATTAGAAATAAAAAACTTTTCTCTTTAATAAGCATAAATCGGATTCCATTTATAGATTTGTCCTATGATGTTCGAACCGCATGAAAATATGCCTTTGCAGGGTTCGCTCTACAGTATTGGATGTTTTGCAACGAAAGCGACCAAATTGCCCACGTAATCGGCAAATTCAGGACATTCAATATTATGAGCTGAAAGCAATTTGTCGGCGACGGTAGTGTCGTAAGTTTGTGGAATGAAGAAGTATGGAACGCCGGAATGCGGTAAACCCGTAAGCGGAGGGGAAATCGGGGAATTAAGAAAGGTTTCGACCAATTTTGAAGGCGGTGTTATGATCGACTTTTTATTTGTAATAGCCTCTGCGATCGAATCGCACACTTCTTTTGTTGTAGCGGGTTGCGGATCCGCTAGCGCGATCGTTTTTCCGATCGCATTCTTATCTTTTGCGAGTGCGGTCATCGAATCGATGACAAAATCTACTGGAACGAGGTTTAATCGCACATTTTTGTTTCCTACGTTTACCAGACGGAAAACTTCCGGGAATTTTAAGAGAAATGTAATTACATAGTAGATACCATCATACTTTGCTGTCTCTCCTGTGACCGAATCGCCGCACACCACCGACGGACGAAATATTGTTACCGGATACTCGCCTTTTAAACTATTTACTTCCTTTTCGGCGAAATATTTTGTTTCCTCATAGTAATTACGAAAGCCCTTTTCATGTTCCAATTCGCTTTCAAAAATACGATCATCACGTTTTCCGGCTACGTAGCAAGTGGATACATAGTTATATCGCCTCAGATTTTCAATTTGCTTGACGATTGCATTGACATTTTTTGTGCCTTCGACGTTTACGCTATATGCGAGTTCTTTTTCGACCGCCAAATCATAAACCGCGGCAAGGTGATAGACATCGGTGGTTTCCCGTATCACAACATCCAGATCCGCCTCCGACATGCCAAGATTGTAGTCCGTGATATCTCCTTCAATTATCGCAAAATTCTTGAGTGGTGTTTTTGTAGCTTCAGCAATCTTTTGTACATCCCTCAAACCTTTTTCGGTGAAGGCGGATTGAACCAACAGAAAAAATTGTGTATCTGGTGACGAAAGCTTTTCGACCAGACGCCCCGCGATAAAACCGGGGAAGCCGGTGATAAAGATCGTTTCGCTAAAACTCATATATATTTCCTATTCGCCAAATGCTGCATGAAAATAATTCTTTATTGTAATTGAACCAAGCTTTATTTCCATTTCAAGGATTCTTCCTTTTTCCAAAGGAGCGGCGGGCTCCAGCTCTTTTTCTTTTAGTTTCTTGAAGATCGATTGAGCGGCTTTTGGGGGTTTTGGTTTTGGGTAATTTGGCTTAGTCGGTGCGCCCCGGTCAGCGATAGGATTCGCGTCCAGTTTTAAATAGAGGATCGGAATATCGTGATCTGAAACCCGCTCAGGACGGTATTCGTCGTTTTCGTAAATCTTCGGGAAGTCTGCATTTAGGCGTGCATATCCGAATTTTGCGGCGTGTTTTCTTGTCGGTTTATTGATCAAAACATGGTCGAGCGCTTGAGCCGAACCCCTGAATACGTAGGAATATCGATTCTCTTTCGAAAGGTAGTCGACGAGATCTACCATCGTGGTTTCATAGACATTTTGAGCGGGCGCGAGAACATTTTCATCCGGTTTTCCTTTTAGAGTTCCGATCACATCATTGTAACCGTCCGGAAACTGAAACGCATTAAAATCGCCGACCAATACTATTTTTTCCTCCGGATTTAGCTTTTCTCGCTCATGGACGAATTCCGCGAGAAATTCAGCTTGTGCCCGTTTTTTATTCTGCACTCTTTTCTTTTCAACGTCATTAAAAGACTTAAAGTGATTTACGATCACTGTGAATTTGAGCTTACCGTGCGTTTCAGTTTCAGCCACTTCAAATTCGGCGAGCAAAGGAGGACGCGAAAACAGAGCTTCTTTAGAATCGGCATCGGAATGATCGTGCATAAGATCTTTTCCAAGCTGCTTTGACGAGATCAGATTCACTTTTCCTGCCTTGTATAAAAATCCGACATCGATACCTCGGAGGTCGTTACCTTCTTCAAGCACTGCTTCGTATTTTGGATTCGCCTGTCCGGCCGCTTGTTCGTCTCCATTGATCCTTGCAGCTAGTTTTTTTAGAACCAATAAATTTTCGACTTCAATAACACCCAAAACGTCCGGCATCGCGGCTGCCTTTCGAATCGCCAGGGAAGCCTTTTTCAAGCGTTTTTCAAAATGCTCAGAAGTAATCTTGGTTTCCTTTTGATCGCCTAGATCGGAATTCTCTTCATCGTCAAAAAAATTTTCAAGGTTTGCGCTGGCTACCGTGATCTCATTTTCACCCGATGCTCCGGCAGACAGAAACTCTCGGTTATTCGCCACGCCTGGAGGTGACGAGGGATCTACCAAAAGCGTGTACGCCCGGAAGCTGTAATCGATTATGCCGAGAATATTTGTAATCGTTGCACCCGATGTTACGTCGATCGGCGTCGAACCCTTCAGTCCGGCGCTGTCAACACGAACCGATTCGGGATTCATATCGAAAATGGGAAGTATTTTTGGAAGTTTGTCGATCAAAACCATCAACGCATCGAGACCGGGCTCGCGGAATGGACGCGGTGTGTCGGGCAACACGCCGAAGAAAACTCCGTCCGATCTAATTTCGCCGGATTTGTTGTCGAAATATCCGCCCGTTGGAGCAACTACGTTTATTTTATCGATCTTTACACGCATCCCTTCGAAGCGTTCAAGTTGGTCGAGCTGTCCATTCGGTTTTAGGTCCTTGTACATCAAAACGACCGGCGAAGGAAGGGGATTCTCCTTCGAGATAATTTTTACCTTTGGTTCAACGATTTGTGTCAGAAATAGGGCGTAAACTTCACGTTGTGGTTTGTATTCAGCGACCTTTCCTTTTACCTCCACATAGCTGCCAACTGTGACTTTTGAATCGGGTGTATCCAAAGTGAAAATATAAATTCCCTCGGAAGTTTTCGGATTGTCATCTATTTTGTCATCCGGTGTCTGGATATAAAAACCACCTTTACGCAGCCCGGTTACTATACCTTCGACAGTAACCTTTTTGTCAGCTAAAGGTGATAAATTGCCGTCACCCTGAACTTCCGAAATCGGTGTCGAGTCGTAACCAAACGTGAGTGAAGCTGAAAGCAAATAAACGAGCAACAAAAGAGAATTCTTCATAATTACGAATGTAATAATGCCACATACTGTGACGCAATTCTATTTCGAATCCAATCTAGATTGTACGAATGTAAATGAAAATGACAATTTAAAATGACGGGTTGCTTGACGCTAAACTCCAATCTCGGCGAGGAGTTTTTCTGTTTCTATTCGAGATACTAAGGCTTGATGACTAGGCAATTTCAAGGAGAGATAATTCGCCTGATCTGGGCGGTGATCCCAAATTTTTCATAAATCGGCGATCTTTTTGTGAAGACAATTTGAATTCTTTGGGCCGTCAGCTTGTAAACTTCCGAATATTTTTGACTCTTAGAAAGCTTAACGAGAATCTCCCGCAGAGCCTCAGCGATTCCCCTAACGAAGGTCTTTTCGCTGATCTGTTTTTTCATTTCAATTTTTCCGTTGCCATCGCGAAATGTTTCCGCGCCCGCGTTAAGAATAAGGATATGCATCAGAAATCTCAACGCAAATCTTTTGAATCAGCACTGAAGTTCAGATTTGCCGTAGCGAGAGATCTATCGATGACGGTAAGCAATTCAACGGTTAATTTTGATACAACATGCCAATCCTCAGCCGATAATTTGGGATTCACCAGGCCTTCAACCTTATTGCTTAGTTTAGAAGGGAAATCAGGCAAACTCGGTCTATTCAAATTCCCCGGAATTTCTGCACTGTTCGTTGCTGCTTGCCGATCATTTTTTTCGATCCTTTTAACGGCAGGTTTCGCGCTCATTCGTCGCGGTGAAGTTTTTACAATTTTTAATTTGATCGGGGAAACGCCGGGAGGTTGGACATGTTTTTTGGTACGCTGACTTGCCTAGTGGTTTCAGGCAAGACTCCCAATATGCTTGTGTCCACAGGCTTCCGGTTGTTTCCAGCTATATCCCGATTGCTCGCCGCGTCCTCGATGATGTGTTGAAAAACGTCGATCGAGCCGCCGGGTTTGCGAGAACGGATAAGAACTCTTTGCAGCGCCCCTTCTCCTTCAGCGATCCTTCCCGAAATTTCGTCGTGTTCGTACACGCCGAGAGTGTTGTCATTTTCAATAAAATTTTTGCCCGATAGCCGTTTAACTGGACTCTTATGTTTCCGACGAACTGTCTCTTGCTCAGATATTTGACCAACTCCGCAAGATTTACGAAGGAAGTATCTAAATTCTTATTTATCGAACTATTCTTCATTAAAACAATAATTTCAGAGATGCCAACGGTTTCACGAATGAATTGTTGAAGCTCGGGATTGGGAAATTGATTTGCACTCCGTCCGATAAAAAATGTTAATATCCACCGAATTCCATTGCAATTCGTGAATTTTTAGATAAAATTCGCCAGTAATGGCAGATGAATAAAAAATCTCCCTGATCAGTCGATCAAATCTTACTTTAGAAAAAGCCTAAGACTATGAGTAATTTATTCCGTACAAAATCTATCGATCAAATAAAAAAAGATGCCGCAAGCGGTATGATGGAGCATGATTTTAGCGAACTTGATTTAAACGTTGACGGTCAGCCGCATCTTACAAGAACGCTCGGACTTTTTGATTTAACGATGCTTGGAATCGCTGCAATTATTGGTGCAGGGATCTTCGCCATGGTTGGGAAGGCATCCTACGAAGGCGGTCCGGCAGTGATTTTTCTCTTCATACTCGCGGCGGTCGCATGCGGATTTGCTGCGCTATGTTACGCGGAATTTGCCTCGCGGATCCCGATTGCCGGTTCGGCTTATACATATTCATATGCTTCGATGGGCGAACTGATCGCGTGGATCATAGGTTGGGATTTGATCGTTGAATACGCGATCGGGAATATTGCGGTCGCAATTTCCTGGTCGGATTATTTTACGGGAATGTTAAAAGGATACGGAATCAATGTTCCGCTCCATTTTACGATGGATTTTCTGACAGCGAGCCGCGGATTTGAGGCGGTAAACGAAGCCGTCAGCAAAGGATCGACGCTGGATGTGATAACCAAGGCCTGCGACGTAAAAGATGCAGCAATCAACTGTGCGCAGTTGGAAGCTCATTCTGCCTGGGCAAATGCGCCGATGCTTGGAAGTATCCCAATGGTGATGGATCTTCCGGCTCTACTTATTACTGCGGTGATGACAACGCTTGTATATATCGGGATTCGCGAATCGAAGTTTACAGCAAACGCGATGACGATCCTCAAGATTGGAATTATTTTGCTCGTGATCTTCCTGGGGTTTACATATGTCCAGCCGGATAACTGGTCGCCTTTTGCACCGAATGGGGCCTCGGGTGTGCTAAAAGGCGTTTCGGCCGTTTTCTTTGCGTACATTGGTTTTGACGCTTTGGCTACGACCGCTGAAGAAGCGAGAAATCCGACCAAAGATTTGCCTCGTGCGATGATCTTGTCACTTGTGATCTGTACTGTTCTGTATATTGCGCTCGCACTCGTAATCACCGGAATGGTTTCTTACACGCAATTAAATGTCGGTGATCCGCTGGCATTTGTTTTTGGTCCTGAAGGTGCCAACATTCCATGGGTCGCCGGGATTATTGCTGTTAGCGCGGTAATCGCACTCGGAACGGTTTTCTTAGTTTTCCAGATCGGTCAGCCCAGACTTTGGATGGCGATGAGCAGAGATGGACTTTTGCCGAGAATATTTTCTTCGATTCATCCGAAATTCAAAACGCCCTGGTTTGCGACGATCATAACGGGTTTGGTCGTGGCAATTCCGGCATTGTTCATGAACCTTACCGAGGTCACGGATCTTGCCAGCATCGGAACCTTGTTTGCATTTGTTGTTGTTTGCGCGGGAGTTTTGTTTAAGGAAAAGGAATTCCGCGGGCAGACGAGGTATGTGCCTTATATCAATGCGCAGTTTATTCTTCCGGTGCTCTTCGCGATTGTTTTGTACATCATTTATTACTTCAATCCGACAATGTTTACCGATTTCTTTACGGTTACCCGGGCAGAAGGTGAATCCTCGTGGGGTGCATTTTCTCATAAGATTCCGATGATCGCCTTTATTCTGCTTTCAGGCGAAATTATCTGGCTTTCGCTGATCAAAAAACTTTCGCTGATACCTTGTCTTGGTCTGCTTCTCTGCGCATATCTGATGACCGAATTGGGCGTTACAAACTGGATGAGGTTTGGAATTTGGCTGCTCGTCGGGATAAGGATTTATCGGCTGTTTGGGGTTCGAAACAGTAATTTGAACACTGAAAGCGAGAGTCCAAAGGGACTTACCCTAATTACGATTTTGAGTGTGATTTCGGACATTCTTTTAATGACCCTTTTAATTCTACCTGCGATTGAGTATTTGTTTGGCGTGCAGATCAATTTGATCTTGAATGCTTTGATCGCGATCTTAGTCGCGGTCGTCGTGGAATTTGGAACACAGTCTGCACAAAGTCAGTAAATAGTTCGATGTTGTTTGTTGTGGGGGTCCGTAGCCTGACTGTTAAGGAGGACTCGATTCCGCAGTCTGTACGGGAGCCCGCGCTAACGCTTGGGCTACGGACACTTTCGTTTTTCTTTACAATTCTTTACTTTCTTATTCCGATTTAAAGATTAAGATTGGCGTCAAAACATTCAGTATTTTTATTAAGATTTTAAGGAGACAATTTTGATGAGAAAGAGTTTTATTTTTGGCGCAATGTTTTGCTTTTTTTCGATGGCGGTCGCGGCATCGGCGCAAAGTAATTTTGCCGGTGATTGGAAGCTTGATAAAGAAAAGAGTGAGCTTGGCGAGCGTTCACGTTTGAAATCGATAACGATAAGCGTCGCCCAAAGCGAAACAGAGTTGACTGTTGATCGGAAGGCCGAACTTGAAGAAGAAGGTGGTCAGGGAAATGGCGGCGGACGCGGAATGGTTAGAGGCGCTAGCGCCGGTCCGGTGACATACAACCTCGAAGGTAAAGAAACGAGAGCGGACGGTGACGCGAAATTGAAAGCAAAAGTTAAAGACAAGAAACTCGAGCTTACCCAGATTCGGAGCTTTGAGGGTCCGGTGGGATCGGTTTCAATTACAACGGTCGAAACCTGGGAATTATCTGATGAAGGAAAGACCTTAACGATTTCAACCAAAAGGGAAACTCCGCGTGGTGACCGCAACTCGAAAATGGTGTTTATCAAAGATTAGTTAAAAATTACATTTCTTCTATCGCGGGGGCTTCGGCTCTCGCTTTTTTGTTTGCAGGTTTAACTTTTAAGTCTTTAAGCCGTAAAATCAGTTAGTTTATGAATTATGTCAATATCATCGGCGGCGGGCTCGCGGGAGTGGAAGCAGCTTGGCAGGCGGCTGAATTTGGTGCGAAGGTAAGACTCTTTGAAATGCGCCCCGTAGTGCAGACTCCTGCACACCGAACGGAAAAACTCGCCGAAATCGTTTGCTCAAACTCTCTTAAAACCGACCAACCGGGGAGCGCCCCACATCTACTAAAGGAAGAACTTCGCCGCGGCAATTCACTCGTCATGGAAGCAGCCGAAGCAAACAAAATTCCGGCGGGTGCGGCGCTTGCGGTTGATCGCGGGAATTTTTCCGATTACATAACAAAGAAGATTGAAGCCCATCCGAATATCGAGATCGTCCGGGAAGAGGTTAAATCGCTTTCTGTTGACGAAGTCACTGTAATCTGCACAGGGCCGCTTACCAGCGACGCTCTCACCGATGAAATTATAAAACTCACCGGCGATGACCAACTCTATTTCTATGACGCAATAGCGCCGATCGTAGCCGCAGATTCGATTGATATGGACATTGCCTTTAAGGCTGCGCGCTACGGACGCGGCGGTGACGATTATATTAACTGTCCGTTTTCACAGGAGCAATACGAGGTTTTTTATAACGAACTTATGAGCGCCAAGTCTGTTCCATTAAAACGTTTTGAGGAAACCCATTGGTTTGAATCGTGTCTGCCGCTCGAAGAGACCGCAAGACGTGGTGTCAATACTTTGCGGTTTGCGTGTATGAAACCGGTCGGTCTACCGGATCCGAAAACCGGCAAAGAACCTTTCGCCGCTGTGCAGCTAAGACAGGAAAATCAGATGGCTGATGCTTATTCGCTCGTCGGCTTTCAAAATCACTTGCGGTATCCGGAACAAAAGAGAATATTGCGCCTTATTCCGGGCCTCGAAAATGTGCATATCCTCCAATATGGACAAATTCATAGAAATACATTTATCAACTCGCCAAAGATGCTCAATGACAGCCTGCAAGTTATCAGACAAGAAAATCTATTTTTTGCCGGGCAAATCACGGGTGTCGAAGGCTACCTGGAGTCTGTCGGCACGGGCTGGCTTGCCGGATTAAACGCGGCACGAATCTTACAAGCAGAAAGTATGCTTATAGCACCATCAAAATCGGCTATCGGCTCCTTATGTCGCTACGTCGCAAATGCCGAAACAAAGAATTTTCAACCCGTAAACATAACCTTTGGTTTGCTCGAACCGCTCCCGAGTGATCTGCGGAGAAAATATAGAAACAAAAGAGAGAGACATGCATTTCAAGTCGATCTCGCGCTCAAAGATTGGGACGAATGGATGTCGGAGATAAACTTAAAAACTATGGAGGCCTATCTGTAAATGACAACCATCGTCGCTGTAAAAAAGGGAAAGGATGCGGCAATCGCGGCGGATACTTTAACCACGTACGGGAATCAACTCGAATCTTCGCGTTACATTAAGAATCATAAAAAGATCGTAAAATACAAAGAAAGTTATTTCGCCTTGACGGGTTGGAGTGCTTCCGAAACGGCGTTTGAAGATCTATTAAAAAAGACAAAAGTCGAATTTTTTCTTCGAAATGAAAAAGAGATCTTTAATGCTCAAATGCAGATCCATAAGCTTTTAAAAGAGAATTATTTTCTAAAGGCTGACAAAAACGATTCCGATGCGTTTGAAACTTCCCGCACAAATATGCTCCTTGCCAATCCGAGCGGCATTTATGCATTGAGCGAATATAGATACGTCAAAGAACTTTCAAGATTCTATGCATATGGAAGCGGAAGCGATTACGCGATTGGAGCAATGTATGTGGCATATGAAGATAAATCAAGATCCGTAGAAGAAATTGCGAAGATCGGGATCAAGGCGGGCGCGGAATTTGACGATAGTTCGGCTCTTCCGATTCACTGCGAGACCATAAAATTGAAGTAATATCGCAGAATAAACAGCAAGCGACCTGGCTTTCAGTGTTAAGTTTTAGAAACCTATGTCAACAATTGTGGTAGTAAAAAAAGGGCGCGAATCGGTAATTGCAGCTGACACTTTGACGACGTGCGGAAACACGATGGAATCTGCGGAATATGTCGTAAATCACGAAAAGATAATTGCTTATAAAGATAGCTTTCTTGGCTTTTCGGGATCAGCGAGTTTGCAGCTTGCAGCTCAAAGTTTTCTTTCGAAAACAAGGAAAACGTTTTCATTAAGGGATGTTGCGGGAATTTATGAATTCGGGCTAATCCTCCATGCGGAATTAAAAAACAAGCATTTTTTGCGTGCGGACGACGAAGAAGATTTTGAAACGTTTCGCGGTGATCTGTTGATCGCCAATAAAAATGGGGTCTTCGGGTTGAGTTCGTATCGATATGTGCAGGAATATACAAAGTTTTATGCAAATGGCAGCGGCGGTGATTTTGCACTTGGAGCTATGTTTGCGGTTTATGGCGACGAAGGTAAATCCGCCCGCGATATCGCTGAGATCGGTGTAAAAGCCGGAACGACCTTTGATGACGGATCCGCAGGACCATTTATTTTTCGCACCGCGAATCTTTTATAGATAAAACGCCGCTCGCGAAATCATCAATAAATGCAGGGTTTTGAACTTCTAGTTTTAGCGGCGATCTTTATGGTTGCCGTTTTATATTCCTCGGTCGGACACGGCGGAGGCTCGGGCTATCTTGCGGTGATGGCTTTTTTTGCTGTCGCACCGAACATAACAAAACCTACCGCGCTTGCCTTAAATATTTTTGTTGCCGGGATCGCAACGATACAGTTTTACAGACGCGGACATTTTTCCTGGAAAATATTCGTTCCTTTTGCCGCGGCATCGATCCCTTTCGCATTTATCGGCGGAATGGTCGAATTGCCAATTCAATATTACAAGCTCCTTTTGGGAATTTCCCTTATCCTTGCCGCCGCACGCCTCGCATGGGACTTTTCTAAAAACGAAACCTTGTGCGAATTTTCGTGGCTTCCGGCGGTTTCGATCGGTGCGATAATTGGCCTGACATCCGGGTTAATAGGCATCGGTGGCGGAGTTTTCCTAACCCCGATCTTGCTCCTTATGCGTTGGACAGACGCAAAAACCGCTGCCGGAATATCGGCTCTTTTCATCTTGGTCAATTCGATCTCAGCACTAACCGGCAACTTTCGAAACGCTATCCAACTCCCGACAAGTGTTTGGGTTTGGATAATAACGGCTATTATCGGTGGTATAATCGGCTCAACCCTCGGTAGCAAATATTTCAATTCTTTGATGCTGCGGCGCACATTATCGATCGTTTTATTGGTTGCCGGTGTGAAGTTGATTTTGGTTTGAAACGCGACTTTTATTGCGGGATAACTTTTTAGTTGGCCTACACATCAAAGCTGCAAACATGTATAGCAAGGCAATACTCACATTAATTATTTTCGCTTCTGCGAATGGCGTAGTTTCTTCGCAGAGCGGTCGTGTGAAAAAACAGAAGGAAGTAGAAGCGGCCGAACCAAAAAAGACTGACAACTATATTTTGACTCAAACCCAGATCGAAGCTTCCCCCGGAAATCCAAAAACTAAACCGACGCCGACGCTGAAAGGCGCAGGTGACGATGACGTTATCAAAGTTGAATCCGCGCTCGTTCCAATACCGGTTTCGGTTATCGATAATGCTTCGGGTCAAGCGATCACAACGTTGAAACTCGAAGATTTCCGGTTGTTGATCGATAAAGTGCCTGTTGAAATTGGCGAACTTTTTCGTTCGGAAAGCCCTGTCCGGCTCGCGCTTCTTTTTGACAATAGCTCAAGCGTAACAGTGGCTCGGGAATTCGAGCAAAAAGCGGCGATACGTTTTTTCCAACGCGTGATACGACCCGATAAAGATCTAGCAGCCCTCTATTCGGTTGCAAGTGTTTCAAGGCTCGAACAGCCTATGACAAAAGATATTCCTGCTTTAATAAACGCGATAAAAGGATTTCAAAAACCCGAGGGTGCGACCGCTCTTCACGACGGAATAATAGAAGCCTCAAGGTATCTGCAGGATTATGCCGGGCGGCGTGTGATTATCATCGTTTCGGACGGGCAGGATACTCTGAGCGATTCTACGTTTGATCAGATGGTCAAAGCCGTCCAGGAAAATAATTGTCAGGTGTACATCGTTCACACCAATGAATTCGAAAACTTCAAACGAACGGGAAAACGCGTTGGAAGTGCGAATCTGCGAGGGCTTGCCGCCGAACGCCGCATGAAAACTCTCGCAAATGAAACCGGCGGCGCAGTCTATTCACCGATCGATGAAGGCGAACTCGATGAAGCATTTAACCAGATTTCCGCCGAACTCTCTCAGCAATATGTTCTTGGCTATTATCCTGAAAGCGAATTGAAGGATGGAAGATTTCGCGAGATCGAACTAACCGTGAAATCCGAAAAGAATCTCACACTGCGATCAAGAAAAGGTTATTACGTTTCGCGGCGAAATTGATAATGGAGAATCGAAAGTGCAGAATAGAGCGCAGTAGTGTAGTCAGCTTTCAAATTTACGTTGTTCGCTTAGATCGAAATGCTCGAAGAATATCTCAAACAGTTTCTACAGCACCTCAAATATGAACGAAATGTGAGCATACATACGCTTCGCAACTACACGAGCGATCTTGAGCAGTTTCATCAGCAAATCGCACCTCAACAACCCGGCGGCAAACGCGAAGAAATTTCCGTTAAAGAGATCGATCACATTACAATACGCGAGTGGATGTCCGAGCTTCATTCCGGTGACCGGCAGAAAACTTCGATCGCCCGCAAACTTGCCTCTTTGCGTACGTTTTTTCAATTTCTTGTTCGCGAAGGTGTTTTGGAAGTAAATCCTGCAAAGCTTGTAGCAACTCCGCGAATCGAACGAAAATTACCGACACACCTTTCGATCGAAGATGCGGTTCGTTTTATTGAAACGCCCGATCTTGGCACGGATCTGGGGAAGCGCGACCGCGCGATCTTAGAATTCATTTACGCAACCGGGATGCGCGTCGGCGAGCTTGTTTCTCTCAATATCCGCGATATTGATTTTAAAGAGAAGCTCGTGCGCGTTACCGGAAAACGCAAGAAGCAAAGGATTTTGCCATACGGCGAACCTGCGCTGCAGTCATTGTTGTATTACCTGAATGAGGCGCGCCCGGTTTTTCTAAACAATTGTCCGCCGGCAGAGCGGGATGAAAAGGTCGTATTTCTAAACTACCAAGGCACTAGGCTCACGACGCGAAGCGTCGGACGAATGGTCGATAAATATATAAAACAATGCGCTGACATCAAAGATATCTCGCCGCATTCCCTCCGGCATTCTTTCGCCACACACCTTCTCGATCAAGGTGCCGACCTCCGCGACATTCAAGAACTTCTTGGACACGCCCGGCTTTCAACGACCCAGATCTACACGCAGGTTTCAATGGAAAAGCTTATTGAGGTTTACGATAAAGCGCATCCGAAAGCTTAAAAAGGAATACTTTTGCCGCAGGAGATATACGGAAAGATATATGCTTACCCCGTAAAACAATCCGGATGGATATGCGAAGACGGACCTCAATTCAAAGGCGAAGGATCTTCACGGAAGATTACTTTTGGTTCATGGGATGATGGACAACAATGTCCATATGCAAAACTCGACCAAATTTGCCTACGCACTAGGGTAAAACAGGCTGTTAGCCTGTTCTCTTCTTCCCTCCATTTGGGCACTTCACCCACGGTGAAACAGGCTAACAGCCTGTTTTACGTTTTAGATGTAACCTTCTTTTAAACAAAAAAACGGCTGCGGATGAAAACGCTCCAACACCCGCAGCCAAAGCAGAGGAGAAATTATATTACTCTGAAGATTTTATATTCACGCCGCCATTAGTAGTAATGACCCTAATTTTCGGGCCTCCGCCATTTATGCTTGCGCTGATCTTTTTGTTTCGCTCCCGGCGATCACCTGTTTTCTCGATCTGAAGTTCCTTAAAATCACTGCTCAAACCGCCGTTCACCGTTCCGGTTTCGACATCCGCCGAGAAATTTGATGGCAACAGTAAGCTGACACCGCCGTTTCTTGTTTCAACGTCGAGTCCGCTTCCGTTAAAACGATTGCCTGAAAGTTTTACCGAAACCCCGCCGTTCTTAGTCGATCCTTTTACGGTTCCGCCGACGTAATTAAGGCTGACACCGCCATTGTATGTTTCGAATTCTGTCGTCCCCTGAACGGAGGATACCCCGATTCCGCCATTGTGTGCGGTTAGTTTCAGGTTCGTCCGTTTTGGAACCGAAATTTCGTAAGATACAGAATAATTAGCATCTTCGTCCACATTCACGGCTTTTACTGCTGACCCTGTTTCGATTTTTGTATTCTTGACCGCAGAATCTGCTTCCGATTGCGACGTGCCCGATGATCTTACGCAGGCTTTGATCAAGACGTCGGTCCGATCCTCGCCCTTCACATGATGCCGCCATTCTTTCTTCCGTCAACCGTCAGCAGGCCCGGCGCAGCTATTCTTATTTCCCGTAAATCTTTCGCTGAAACTTTGTCGCCACCTGACCAATTATAGTCGCCGCAAAATTCATGTTTGTCAGAGCTTGCACGATCGCCTGTTTTATCAAGTTGAACATTAGTTTCACTCGCGATTGCCGAAAAGCCGAATAGTAGCAATGTAGAAAGCAATATGGAAAAATGCAGATTTTTCATTTTTTAAGAGAGCCTCCGAAATGTCTTTTTTGTAGTTCTAATATAAAGACACCACCGAGAAGCGATTTGTGACAAAAATGGGGTCGGATATAAAACGAGCCGGAGCGTTCTAGTCTTCTTCAAACTGAAGTTCTTCGATGATCTCGCGCATATATTTTTTGCCGAGTTCTAGTTCTTTGGGCTTTAGCGAAACGGCGCCGACCACTGCGTGTCCGCCTCCGCCGTAGCGTTCGCAGATCTCGGCTATGTTATGCAGGCGCGGTCTTGGAGACCAGGGATTTGAGCCGACTGAGATCTTCGTGCGAAAAGAGCTTTGTGTAAGCGCGACGTTATAAGTAGTTTGCGGGTAGAAATAATAGGGGATAAATTTATTGTAGCCATCGATCTTATTTTCCGTAAGATCAAAACGAACGACACCGCGGGAATAGCTCGCCTTTTCTTTGATGAGCGCAACAGTATCCCAATGTTGTTCGAGGATCGGTTTGAGCTTCGTTTGAATCTCTTCGCTTTTCAAGACATCGTCCAAAGATCTCTCAGTCAGATCGCGAATAATTTTCTCAACGAAGGCAGGATCTTTTTCGCCTTCTATAACCTGCATTAATTTCAGCGCTGATGATTTTAGCTCGACACATTGTGCTGCGTTTTCATATAACGCACCATCTATAATGTGAGCCCATTCGATCAGTTCGGCGAGCGATTCGTCTTCCCATTCAAACTCTTCTTTGCCAATTCGGGCTATGAATTCGGCGCAGGATTTACTCGTCGTATCGAGAAACTTTTTCCCTGATTCATCTGCAAGAAAGTGCTGCTCATCTTCTTCGCTTAAGAAAGCTGATTGGTGATGATCAAACCACCAGGTAAGTCGCTCGTCCGCGCAGTATTTGAAGTCAACGATCGCGTTTTCATCACCGTCAAACTGCTCCTGATCGAAGGCATTTCCGGCGCGGTGCATCGTCGGCGTATACGAGACATTGGCGTCGGCGTTGATCTTAGCCTTATAGAATTTTGTGAAGATCGCGGCGGATGAGACGCCGTCAAAACAATTGCCGTGGTAGAGAATTCGAAGTTTCATAATTTAATTCCCGATGCTCAAACAAACTAATTAGAGTAGTTTGCATAAGAAAAATCGTCAAGCGGAGAATTTGAAAGATCAGTGGGATTGGCTTTAGGTCGAAAAGGAACTTTTTAAGACAATTCTAAGGCGAGATTGCTTGCTATATGAGGCGGAAGCAATGATTCTGATCATTTTATTGCTTCTTGAGGCCATGAGAGAATGAATTCTTCTGATTGCGTGAATTCCGCCTTCAAAAAACTTGGATTGAAATTCTTCAACAAATATTATTTTGACGAACGAATTGAGGATCAGAATCGCGAAAAAACAAGAGCTTCGGCGTTTATCCATTTCAACCAGCCGATGGCTTTAGAAGCCGTCTGGTTTACCGATCTGATAGCACCTCATAGTTAGCTTGAAAGCGCACTATTTCTTGGGCGATATATTCATATTTTGACTGAAGAAATTATCAGGGTCATATTTGCTCTTAATGCTTTGCAACCGCTCATAATTCCCGCCGTATGCGGCAAGAACCCGTACTTCATCATCCTGATCCATATAGTTGGAATACAAGCCATCTGAAGCAAATGGGGACATGGACTGGTGGAAATCACGCGCCCAGGAGATAATTTCTTGATCTTTCAGAGGATCGTGCCAACCGGCCCAAACGCTTAGTGCGAATTTTGCATCGCGGCCGGAGAAGGCAGTTTCGCCGGCGCCTACGCGACCAATTGCTCCCCCCAAAGGTTCAAAGCCTAACATCGTCATAGAACCCATAATTTTCTCCCCGTACTGCAAAAAGGTTGCAATAGCATCATCCGTTATCTCACGCATAAATTGTGATTTCCAATAGTATCGCCCGCCTTTTGGCATCCCTTCATCAAAGTTTTGTTGTAAGGCTGTGTAGGCCAACGGTTCAACCACCGAGAGGATTGGATCGCCAATTTCTTGAAATGGATTCAACAATTTTCGTCCATCTTCGTGATCGCCCGAATGGCATGCCAAAAAGAAAAATGAGGGAGTGCCCTGCAATTCAGATGGAAACGGTTCAGCCGGAGGCACATTGACCGCAAAGGCGTACGCAACCAATTCATCCGGCGCATTTGTCATCAGCTGACGATATCGATGCATTACCGCTGGGGCATCTTTCATCGGATAAAATATCTGTGCCGCGAGAATTTCAGGGTTCTGTCGGTGCAGCTGATACTCAAACGAAGTTACTAACCCAAAGTTACCGCCCCCACCGCGGAGTGCCCAAAAAAGATCAGAATTTTCTTTTTCACTACAATGAAGCAATTTGCCATCAGCGGTTACCAAATCCGCAGACAGGAGATTATCGATGGTTAAGCCATGTTTGCGGGCAAGATAACCCATTCCGCCACCAAGGGTAAGCCCCGCAACCCCGGTAGTAGAGACAATTCCTCCGGTGGTGAATAATCCATGTTTTGATGTTTCCCGGTCCAAATCCCTTAACAAAGCACCTGGACCCACCCGCGCCGTACGGGCGTCTGGATCTACGCGCACCGATTTCATTCCGGACATATCGAACATGAGGCCATTCTCGCACACGGCCTTACCTGCGACGCCATGTCCTCCTCCCTTTATCGAAACGACCATTTTGTTTTCCCGGGCAAAGGCAATTCCAGTAATGACATCTGCAGCGGATCTGCACTGAATTATCAACGCCGGCCGGCGATCGATCATGCCATTCCAAACGCTTCGTGCCTCATCGAATCCCGGGTCGCCCTGTTCCAATAAGGGTCCCTCAAGTAAATTATTTAGCTCATTCATTGCATATGGTTCCATGATACAATCCTCCATTGTTTCTCGTTAAAGGGTTGATAAAAAATCACAGTAGTTTAGTTTTTTGTAAAGCCTATCACATTCAGAATCCATTTGTTTAAGTGATCTGGTTACCAAGAAGTGAGGTCAATTAAGTCAATGGTCATTTTCAAGCGTAATTCAACGAATGCAACTGTCGGGTCAAAATACATTCGTTCAGCGGAGCCTCCGCCGTCAAGAGAGATCGTATAAAAATACGGCTTATTTTGCCTTTCTGAGAATCATTGTATTATTGGTCGAGCAATTTATTTACCGAAAAACCGATGAAAATTCGGGGGATGTGACAAAAATACCCAAAGGATTTGGTCCTGCAAAAAGTCAATGATAAACGGAATAAGAATCAGGATTGCTGAAGAAAAAGACGTACGGGCGATGATCGATTTCAATCAAGCGATGGCTATGGAAACCGAAGGGAAACGTCTTGAGCCGGAACTCATTTCATGCGGTGTGAAAGCGGTTTTCTCCGACGAAAGAAAAGGGTTTTATGTCGCTGCAGAAAATGAATCGGGGGAAGTAGTCGGCGGATTGATGGTTACTTTTGAATGGAGTGATTGGCGGAACGCTTGGTGTTGGTGGATTCAGAGCGTATACATTTTACCGGAAGCTCGAGGAAAGAAAATCTATTCGAGGCTTTATGATTTTGTTAAGGAGAAAGCCAAAGCGCAGGGAGGCGTATGCGGTTTTAGGCTTTACGTAGAAAAAGAAAATGAAAACGCGCAAAAAGTGTATGAACGGCTCGGCATGGATAAGACGGATTATCTGATGTTTGAAGCGGAGAAATAGAAAAACCGACGTTCCAATTTGAAACTTCGGATTCGTCGGCGAGCTTTATCTGGTGCCGTAAGGGAAGAGCGGCGATCAGACAAAATGAATAGTAAATCCTTCGCATCCCACAATTCAACCAATATTTAAATGTAACCTCGTTTTTTGTTACCGAGTGGCTCATGTTTAAATGCAAGCACCCGAAAAATCGGTTTAGGTTTCGTTGCTTTCCCCCGGGCGGTTCCTTTTCCATTTTCGACAGGATCTCCCTTTGCGATGAAATGAATTATATTCTCCCCGTTACAATATCGTGTCAATTTCTCTATGACGAAAAACCCTATAAAATCAAGCTCGTGAACTTTCAGGATTAAATATAGTTGGGTAAAATGTGACAAAATTGCTGATTTGGGCTGAGATTATGTCTAAAGGAAGAATTTCTGAAAAAGAGTTTGCAAGGATCTGCCGGGGACTTTCCGAAGACCGGGAAACTATCTTCAAACACAATCCAATTGGTTCGGAATCGGAAGCTCTTTTATGGATGCTAATGAGCGTTTTGATCAGCTATTTAAGTTTAGACGAAAGCGAAATCCCCTGTTTTCCGGGGAAAATCGGTGCGGAAACATACCACGATGCGATTCTACTTATCTTGAAAAAACGGAAAGACACAAATTTCGACGAGAATAAATATCTGAATGAATTGATAAATAAATCTTAAGCTTGGCGTCGTGAGTTTTTGCACAAAGGATCAAATATGGTATAAACTACCGATGTTTAACCCGCTTCTTAAATTACCCATCCCCAAAAAGAAAATTTACTTCTTGGAGAACCAGTATGTCTAATCTTGATTCTGACCCGCGTGCGTTAGGCCGCAAATTCCTCACTAAAACAGTTGTCGTTAAAGGACGAGAGAGTATTGATGATTTTTGGAAGGAGACGGCCGAGCTCGTTAACGTATCACGCGTCGGGGCTAGTTTTAATATTCAACACGAATGTGCACCCGGTAGAGTTCTTTCGCTTTTGATGAATTCGCCTAAAGAATTACGACTTTATGATCGAAACAAAAGGCTATACCGCGTTTGGGGGCTCGTTCAGCATTGCCAGCCTATTTCTTTGGAGGAAGGCGAAAGTGGATTTCAAATCGGTGTCGCGTTCGTCGGCAAACATCCACCGGATAGCTATGCTGCCGATCCCTTGAAATCGTATCGTATTTCAGGAATCGATGAAGATGGCTTCTGGAACGTAGGCGAAACTAAGACCCCATTTGTTTCGCGCGCGCATCATCGATTTAGTAGCCGTTATAATGCGCCGCTTACGCTGATTGGGGCGGACGGCGAGGAAGAGGCGTCTGATGAAGAAGCAGTTACTGATAATATCAGTCTCGGCGGCGCGGCAGTATTTTCGACCTTGGACGCCAATTCGGGAGATCGCGTTAAATTCGTTTGCGATTCCTATGATTATTCATCAATTTGCGTCGTCACAAATCGACAAAATCGGGAGGGAGGGCTTATTACGTTGCATCTTCAATTCGTCGAACCAGATTTTCCGATAGACCGGCTCGCACTTTTGGCGGAATCCGAGGATATGGACGAAGACGAAGATTCAAATGATACTGATGAGCAAATTGAAGAATCCGATCAAACCATGGAACTTGAATCTTCGGACGATGATTCCGAAACGGTCGAAGGTGAAGGATCAGCTGAAGGTAAAGGGGATGATACTGAGGAAGAATAGAATCTTCTAGATGTTGCTTCGTGATACCAAAAGCGATAATTCCCAATTATGGTATTATTCTCAAAATCAACAATCTTATAACTAAGGGGGAATTTATGCGGAAAATCATTTTTAGCATTGCAGTTGCATGTTTGTTTGTGACTACGAGTTTTGCACATGTGTCTTTGTTGAAGAAGGGAAACCCGAATGAGCGGCAGGATTTCAAACTGGAAAAAGTAAACGGAAATGTTTATGTACTTTTCGGGAGCGGCGGGAATATCGGGGTCTCTTACGGCACCGACGGATTGATGACGATCGATACGCAGTTTGCCAACGTTGCGGCACAGATAAAAGCGGAGCTTAGGAAGCTCGGAAGCGACAAACCGAAGTTTGTTTTTAATACCCATTGGCATGGCGACCACACCGGCGGCAATGAGATATTTGGGCAGGATGCGATTATTCTAGCCCACTTCAACGTGCGCGAGCGCCTTCTTAAAACTACGGAATTTCTGGGTCAAAAACGAACTCCGACAGCAAAGATCGGATTGCCGATGATCACTTATAAGCAGGGTTTGTCCGTTTATTTTAACGGTGAAGAAGTAAAAGCTATTCATTTTCCAAAAGGTCATACGGATGGCGACACGGCAATTTTCTTTACGGGATCCAACGTCGTTCATCTCGGTGATGATTTTTTTGTCGAGCGTTTTCCTTTTGTCGATCTCGAAAGCGGCGGAAGCGTTAAAGGTTTGATAAGAAATGTCGAGAAAATGATCTCGATGATTCCGTCGGATGCAAAAATTATCCCCGGTCATGGGCGCGTTTCAAGTGTTCAGGATTTGATCAATTATCGATCGATGTTAATTGAAACGACAACGATAGTCGGTAAACATATGAAGGAAGGCAAAACCCTCAACCAAATAAAAGCGATTGGTTTTCCGGAGAAGTATAAACAAGCCGGCTCGGGTTTTATAAAAACCGATGCCTGGATCGAGACGATCCACAAGAGTTTTTCGATGAAACACGATATGAGGAACCGGCTTCGGATCGAAAAGAGAGTGGAAAAAGAAGAAATGCCGTAAGAAATATTTGGGTAAAAGAAAAGGCTGCACGGTAATTTATCGCGCAGCCTTTTTTTACGTATTTTAGTTCGGAGAATTAATTAGGTAATAAAACCGAATCAATAACATGTATTACGCCGTTTGATTGTCTGACGTCATACGTTGATATATTGGCTGAATTACCTTTCTCGTCCGTAACGATCACATTCATCGGACCGTTCATCGAAGCAGTTAGCGTGCCGCCGCTTACGGTTTTCAGAGTTGCTTTGCCGCCGCCTTTCTTGATTGCGCTAATTATAGTTTTTGCATCAAAGCTTCCCGCAACTACATGATAGGTCAAGATCTTAGTTAATGTTGCCTTGTTTTCCGGCTTGAGCAATGTTGCTACAGTACCTTCGGGAAGGTTTTCAAATGCATCATTAACCGGAGCAAATACCGTGAATGGTCCTTTGGACATCAAGGTATCAACCAACCCTGCTGCTTTTACGGCCGCAACTAATGTTGTATGATCCTTTGAATTGACGGCATTTTCGACAATGTTCTTTGCGGGCAACATCGCCTCGCCGCCAACCAATACTGTGTTGTTCGACGTCTTACTCTTGTCCATCTTTTTCATCGAGCCCTGTGCGGACACATTGTTTAACGAAAATCCCAACGTTAGAATTAACGCAAAACTTGCAAATAGTAATTTTTTCATAATTTTCACCTTATATTTTTTTTGACTTGAATGTCTTAGTAGTTATCTTCGCCGGAACAAGCGACGTGGATTTAAAAATAAAAAAAAATTCGCAAAGTTAATCATCGATGCGAATTCTTTCTTTCCTCGTTTTAGGTTTTGCGGGGATTATTTTTGCCGTTCTCCGATGAAATCCCTGGCTTTCTTTGCGTTTGGATAGTTTGGGTCGATTTCCAACGCCTTTCGGTAATACTCCAAGGCCTTATTATTCTGTTTCGCATTCGAATAGAAATCGGCCGCGCTATCAAAGAGATTTGCTACTTTCGGATGTATCTCGATGGCGATGAGGAGCAACCGCAATCCGGCTTTTGCTTGCCCGATATTTTTCAAAAGCTATCCAAAGTTTTTCTCAGCAATATGAATTGCTGAGAATATTTGTCACGATTGCCGTCTTTCAGGTTTTGTAAATTTTGCAGTTTCCATAAAATCGCCGGAAACCGCTAGAAATCATAAATGCTCCAGTCAGGTTTTAAGATTTTTCACGCTCAAAAGAAATTGCTTATCTTCTTCGGTCAGATTTTTGTGAATTGTATCTACCAACTGATTTCTTACACTGTCAAACTCCTCATAACCGAAGCCTCCGCTGCTCATGCCGTTAAAATGATTTTCCAATGTGGAACGCTGATCCTGAAAATTCGGGTTGATAACTTCGTCAATGGGGCGGGCGCTGCCGAGTAAGAAAAGAAAAAATCCTTTTTTAATTTTTTGAGAAAATCCTTCGTTTTCGAGCAAATATTTGACATCGAAAAGATCCCTCGGATGTTGCCGGTCAAGAGCCGCACAAATTTTGGCGCCATAAAGTTGCTCAATCGGCACAATCCGAACCGCACAGAAGGCTTCAAACTCTTCCTGCGCCTTGGAACAAATTTATAAAGTGGCTCTGATCGTAAAATCCGGCTTCAGCAGCGATCGCAGTGAGTGATTTATCGGTTAAAACTATTTGGCTGGAGGCGAATTCGAGCCTCAAATTGCGAACGTATTCGCCGATCGAGGAGTTAAAATTTTGACGAAACACACGGGCGAGATGTGAAGGGTTCATGCCGACTTCTTTTGCAACAATTGACAAACTTAATTTTTGATCAAAATTTGCGTGAATATAATCCTTTACTTGTTTCAACCATTTCGGATCATAAGAATTTGATTCTCTGAATATTTGTCGTGAAAAGTTTGCAAAAAGTTCAAGCGATAATCCTTCAAGAGCCAGTTCTGAGATGTCGTCTGGGGCGGAGATTTCTTTATGGATCTTTTTGATGATCGGGAAATTTTCTCCTGAGCTTAAAACTCTAATATCTTCAAAAAGATGGACCAGTTTCCCAAGTTTTGGGATCCGGTCGCTCTTTATATGAATCCGGATCGTATGAGAAACGTTCTTTCGACAAAATTGATTGCTATGAATTATTCCTTGTGGTTTAAACAGTACGTTTTGCCGTGTGCATTCGTATTCTTTTGAAGTAAAAGTTTCCAGAAATGATCCCTTTAAAACGCATACCAAACTTATAAAATTATGCTCATGCGCAGGAACATAGTATTGCAGATGTTTGGCTTCCGTAATTTCAAAGTTTTCAGTTTCTATTTTATTTAAAACTTTCCTGGAAGTGTCGAAATTGCTATTTTGCATAGGCCTACTCTTTGATTTAAATACACCGTAAAACCCTATTTTATGACATTAGAGTGTAAATTTCTAAAAAAGCAGGATAAAGTTCTGGAAAGACATCACGAAAATAAAGAAGAGTTGTACGATTTCTTCGAAAGATCTGTGAGTCAGATAATCAAAAATGGCAGCCGGATTTTTAAAATCTAACTGCCAATATGTGAAACCGAATCAAAATGTTACGCAACCGTAATTTCCTTACTTAAGTAAACATCCTGAATCGAATTGAGTAATTCTACCCCTTCCGCCGTCGGACGCTGGAAAGCTTTTCGGCCCGAGATGAGTCCCATTCCGCCGCCGCGTTTATTGATAACCGCGGTTCTTACTGCTGCTGCGAGATCTCCGTTTCCTTTTGATTCGCCCCCCGAGTTTATCAATCCGCAACGCCCCAAGTAGCAGTTTGCAACCTGATAACGAACGAGATCGATCGGATTGTCGCTGGTTAATTCGGTGTAGATCTTCTGGTCAGTTTTGCCGTAGCTGCTTTCCATATTTAGCGCATTATAACCACCGTTTGTCGTTGGCAATTTTTGCTTGATGATATCAGCCTGGATGGTTACACCGAGGTGGTTTGCTTGACCGGTCAAATCTGCGGCGGCGTGTTTGTCTCCGTCAGAAGTTTTGAAATGGGAATTTCGTAAGTAGCACCAAAGAATCGTAGCCATTCCTAGCTCGTGGGCATAGGCAAATGCTTCGGCGATTTCGACGATCTGCCTCTCAGATTCTTCCGAACCGAAGTAAATAGTTGCGCCGATCGCAACCGCACCAAGGTTCTTCGCTTGTTCGACTGTGCCAAAAAATACCTGGTTAAAACTATTGGGGTAAGTTAAGAGTTCATTGTGATTTATTTTTACAACAAACGGGATCTTATGCGCATATCTTCGCGAAACCGCTCCTAAAACACCAAATGTCGAGGCTACTGCGTTACAGCCGCCTTCGATCGCTAATTCGACGATGTTTTTTGGGTCAAAGAGTTTTGGGTTGGGAGCAAAACTCGCCCCCGCCGAATGCTCGATTCCCTGATCGACCGGAAGTATCGAGAGGTAGCCTGTTCCGGCTAGTCTGCCGTGGTCGAAAAGAGTCTGCATTGAACGGAGAACGCCCGGATTTCGATCCGATTCCATCCAAACGCGATCAACAAAATCGCCACCTGGAATGTGCAGGTTTTCTTTTGGAATTGTAGTAGATGTGTGGCCTAAAAGCGTTTCGGCGTCATCGCCCAATAATTCTTGAATCTTACTGTAATCAACAGCCATTTTTTGATAAATCTCCTAAATTATTAATTTAATTGTTAAAAGGAATTCCGAAAATTATAACATATGAAAATGGTCTGAGATTTTATTTCCCAGACCACATTATTTCCTGAAATCAATTTTTCCCAGGATCTTACTAGTTCGCCTGTTTCGCTTCGATATTTAGAATTATCTTCACCTGCTTCGAAACTCCCTTACCTTCAGGATCATAGTTTACACCGTAGTCAGTACGGTCAATTGTTGTCTCCGACGTCGCGCCCATTACTTTTCCGCTGCGGCCATCTGCGAAACCCGCGATCGTCACCGGGATTGTTATGTTCTTCGTTACACCACGAAGCGTGAAATCTCCCTTTACCATTAACGTCTCGCCGGCTTTCACGACCTTCGTGCTTTTAAAAGTCATTTCCGGATAATTCTCAACATCAAAAAAATCGGCCGTCCGAAGATGCTTATCTCTGCCTTCTACTCTTGTATCAACACTTGCTGTTTTTGCAGTAAATTCGACTGAAGATTTCGTTACATCGTCCGAATTATAATTTACCGCGCCGGTGAAATCCGTGAAATAACCCGGAACATGAATCAGCCCCATATGTTTTACTTCAAAACCGATAGCAGTATGATTTGGGTCAAAATTATAAGTTCCGCTTTCACCCGCGACTCCTGTGTTTCCAAACTTTTCCGCGATCGATAATTCTTTCGCAGTCACGCCATTAAAACCAACAAAGTAAACCGCTCCAATGAGCGCAAAAACTATCCCGATAGCATATTTTTTCATCGCAATTCTTACTCCCTAAACTTTTTTCCTCAGATTTCTTAACAGATCCACTTAGAATATAAATCTAAGTTTAACAAAATTAATTCCCGATTGAGAATGTTAATATGCTTAACAGATTATATTTAGGGGAATAAAGTTGTGTTCTGCAAGCATTTAATGGGCATAATATGTGGGAATCATTTGTAAACTGGTTTTTAAGCCTTGGTGAAGCTTACGGCGTTAATCCTTTCATTTTCGGGGGGATCTATGTCGGAGCAATTCCTTTCTTTTCGCTGTCCATAGGGTGGCTTGTTAAAAACTACCGCCGCGGAAAATCAATTGTATTTCCGGCGCTCGCTGCGACATTTTTCTTCATTTCGGCTTACATTTATCTAATATTCGCCGGAAAAAATGTCCCCGTTTGGGTTTATGCGGTTGTTGTTTTATTGATTGTCGTCGGAGCCTATTCAACACTTAAAAAAGTGCGGCGGCAGATAGAAGGTGATACGAAATTCGTCGTAAGTAATAAGTGATACGTAATTCGTCGTAAGTAATAAGTAATTCGTAATAAGTAATAGGTAATAAGTGGCTGATAAACTGTTCTCAAATAGCAAATAACGAACAGCGAAGAGCGAATAACCAATAACGAATTACCAATAACGTATAACCAATTACCAATAACGTATAGCCAATTACCAAACATTATGAACGAAACATACGATCTAATTGTTATTGGCGGTGGTTCTGCCGGATTGGTGGCGGCGGGCGGTGCCGGGATTTTGGGGGCAAAGGTTGCGCTTATCGAAAAAGCCAAACTCGGCGGCGATTGTCTTTATACCGGCTGCGTTCCGTCAAAAACTCTCATCCGCTCGGCAAGGCTTGCTTCGGATATAAAAAACGCCGATAAATATGGATTCAAGGTTCCTGATCTCAAATTTAAAAATGATTCCTTCGCTTCCATCACAAAGCGCGTCCAGGATGTAATTGGTGTAATCGAAGAACACGACGCGCCCGAAGTTTTTGAAGAGATGGGTGCGGAAGTGATTTTTGGAACGCCAAAATTTATCAGCAAAAACGAGATAGAAGTCGAATTGCGGGAGGGCCTGAAACGAACCTTAAAAGCCAAACGCTTTTGTATCTCGACCGGATCTTCGCCCTTTGTACCGCCGATCGAGGGAATCGAAGAGACCGGATATATCACCAACGAGGAAATCTTTCACCTCAAAGATCTGCCGGAGAAACTGCTTGTGCTTGGCGGCGGTGCGATCGGCTGCGAGATGGCGCAAGCTTTTGCACGATTCGGCGCGGAAGTGACGCTTGTTGAGATGGCAGATCGAATAATGTCGGTCGAAGACGAGGAAGTTTCTGCCTTTATGAAACAGACTTTTGAAAAGGAAGGGATCAACGTTCTCACCGAGACAAAAGCGGTAAAATTTGAGAAAAACGATCAAGGCAAAAAGATCGTAACGGTTCAAAAAGAAGACGGCTCAAAAGAGAAACACGAAGTGGACGAAGTTCTCGCCGCGGTCGGACGCAAGCCAAATACGGATGGTTTAGATCTCAAAACAGCCGGTGTCGACCTCGAAAAAGGAAAAATAATCGTTGACGAATATTTGCGCACAACCAACAAAAATATTTTTGCTGCAGGTGATGTAAACGGCAAATTCCAGTTTACACATATGGCGGATTATGAAGCCCAGATCGTGCTGAAAAACTGTTTTTTATTTTATCCGCTGACGACAAAAGCCGATTACCGGGTAGTCCCGTGGACAACATTTACCGAACCCGAAGTCGCCCGCGTCGGACAGATCGAAAAGGAAGCACGCAAAAAATATGGTGATGACATAAGTGTTTATAAAGTCCCGTTCGAAGAAAACGACCGGGCGCATGCTGAGGGCGACCCAGAAGGTTTCGCCAAATTAGTGATCAAAGGCGACAAGATCCTGGGAGTAACCATAGTTGGAATCCACGCCGGCGAACTTCTGAGTGAATTCTCCGTAGCAATGAAACACGGACTCTCGATCGCTAACCTCAATGAAGCCGTCCACGTCTATCCGACCCTCGCCAAGATCACGCAGGCACTCGGTACTGAAAAAACGATCGAAGGCTTAAAGAAACCATGGGTTCAAAAATGGTTTGGAAGGTATTTAAAGATTTGGCGGTGAGAAAATCCTGATCAAATTATCCATTTGGTTCGCGAGCAAAAATATTCTTAACTCAAAATCATTCTTTTTCATCACCGAGCAAAGTGTAGTGCCCATGAATGCAGAGCCATTTTCCCGCATCTTTGACGAATATCCTAGTTGATTTTCCATGCGTGGCAAAGGGCTTTCCTTTTGAGGTGCCATTGTCTTCCCAATAATATGTGATCCAGGCAGTGTCGCCTCGGATTGTAATGCGCGGGTCTTTCATTTCGGTGTGAACTTTAGTCGGCTCTTCTATCCAATCCCTTATCGCTTTCACCTCGGCATCTTTGCCGACGCGCAATGTTTTTGCGGTTTCGCCAAACCGGGTGAAATTGGGATGAATATATGATGCATATCGATCGATGTCGCCTTTTTCGATCGCGTCCCACATATTGGTAAGCGATTGTTTTACGCGCTCTTGCGGATTTGCTTCGTGGATTTCGGGTTCGTTTTTGGTGACCTGCGGTGTCGAATCGTTTACGGTCGAACCCGTTTTTGTTGATTCAGTACAACCGATCAAGAGAAACGCTGCGAGAAATATGCTCAGGCATCTGTCTTTTTGCATACCGAAATGTAATCAAATTAACGATGCGTTGCAAGAAAAAATTCGACGCGGTTGAGATGATCAGTAGCGTCAAGTCGCTTAGGGACGGCTGTTTTCATTCGTCCCTATGGGACTTTAATGGCATTTTGATATCGACCACAGCGATAAATCGCTGCGCTATCATCAAATGCTCCTACGGAGCGAATTTAGGAGAGTTTTTCTGAGAAACCCAATTGGGACACCACTGAAATTTTACGCCGCTTCCAAATGCTTCTTAAGTTTTTTTAGATCGCCTTCGATCATTTCCTGGGCTTTTTTGGAAAGCACCTGGATCGGTGTATTAAAAGGAATTTCAGCGATGCTGGTGATTTGCAAGGTCGTTTTTGTGCCGCCATCAGCAGGGGAGAGTTTGTAAATGATGTTCATTTCAAACGGTTCGTCGGCGTAGATCTGGACAAATTTATTTGGTGTAAATTTGGTCACAAGGAGTTTTGCAGAATAGTGTTTGCTAAGGAAATTTCCGACGCGTTCGATCTTTGCGCCATTTTCGTAGAGTCCGGATTTCATCGGGTAAACTTCGCTGATGCCTCGCACCCAAAGTTTATCGAGTTTTGGGTTAAACATTACTTCCGCAACTTCCTCGGGTGTGCGTTTGATCAACACCTCTGCTTTTACATCTACAGCCATTTATTTACTCAAACTCCGTTTTGAATTTTTTTTACTTTTAATGCTTTTAACTTTTTGGAAACCAGGTAAGCCTTGTCGTTTCGGTATCTTAACACGGTTTTGGTGTTTTTTCGCAAATACACCTGCACGGAAATCACGGTCTCTGCCAGGTCTTTATTGCCTCAATGGGATGAATTAGCATAATTATATTGATCAAAAGGCTGTCTTTTATTGTCAGAATGAGGATCGCTTCAATGAGCAAAAAGACAATGATCGAACGCCAGACCCTCAAGCGATATGCAACGAAAAAACCGATGATGCAAGCGATCACATCACCGATCGAGTTTGCGATCGAATCGCCGAAGTATTCAAGCGACACGGTGTTTGTGCGGTAAAGCTCGATCACGTATTTAGAGTTTTCAAAAATTTCCCATGCACTCTCACCGAGCACGGCTGTAAAAAGCATCCACGCAAAACCGATCCTATGGCTGAATATGAGCCGCGCGAGCCAGAAGAACATAAATCCGTGCAGCAAATGCGTGAAGGCGTATGGGTCAAACAAATGCTGAGAATTGTGCTTGCTCCAAACGTCGCTTGACCAAAGATAGATCGGCGTGTCCCACCTACACCACCAAATTCTGCCCTGCCAGGCGAGAACAATAGCCATGAGTACGATCACCGCTATCATCAAGATCCACGGAAGCTTGTATTTCCAGGAATCTGTTTGAACAAGACGCTTATGGTCTTTGGGGAGAATCTCTATACGGCGTTTTGTCATAGATTTTACTTAGTAATACAAAATAATGTTTACAGTTTTGCCATATCCCATTTGGATCTAACTTCTATTATGAGCTTTGCGACCTTATCATTGACCTTTCGGAAGTATTCATCCGCCTTCTTTTGGTCAAACTTCGGATAGCCTTCGCCTTCTTTGTAAAGTCCGATCGAGGAAGGAAAAGGAGTTGCCGACCACGTGCCGCTCTGCGGATAGGCAGTCGTCATTTCATCGCTGTATTTTGTTTTATCGACGAGCTGAGGATCGATCGCTTGAATATAAGCAGTTTCATTGTCGCCGGCGTGTCCGCCGTCTTCACCAAAAACTTCTTTTGTGATATCTGCAGCAAACGACCACCAATTGACAACCAGTGTTCGCACATTATTTTCATTCGCTATTTCCGCGGCTACCGATTGCAGCACGGCAGTTTGCCCGCCGCCGTGCCCATTGAGAATGATGATGTTTTTGAACTTGTTTTTTACCAGGCCCTCAAGGATCTCTTTTACAAACGGGCGGTAAGCTTCTTCGCTCATCTTAAAGGCACCCGGATATGCAGCCAGGCTACCCGTCATTCCATAGGGAAGTGTTGGTGCGATCATCGCATTCGTACGTGCGGCAATATCGCGAGCCATCGCTTCGGGCGCCGTATTATCCGCGCCATTGTTTGCGACACCGTGCGGTTCGAGCGTTCCGGTTGGCAAAAGCACGGTGTCGATCCTGGATGGAACTGTCTTTTGAAACTCCATCCAGTTGATGCGGTTCATTTCGCGCGTAGAAACCGTATCGCTTCTGGACTGCGTGAAAACGTTCGAAACTACCGCAACGCTAAGAACGGCGATGTAAAAACCTTTGCTCATTTGCTGCTCCTCCGACAAGATTAAACTGATTGAATATTGCTTATTACCTAAGATCCAGTTCTTTCATAACGCGAATGAAATCTGCGCTAAATTCATCATGGCGCTCGTGTTGTCCGTTTTTCGATTTCCATTGTCCGTTTACGATCGTACCTTCCTGCGAAGTCTCATCCAATGAATAGATCATTGTATTTAATAAAGATTCGTCCGCAGACGTCTGAATCAGCGGATGCCCTGAAGAGATAACACAGGCGTTTAATGGCTCTCCTATTTTGAAATATTCCTTCTCAAAATTATTCATTGCCCTTCGGCCCGCTATTAATGCCTGATCAATGGCAAGAGCGCCGCTCCTTTCACCAAAAGTCTTTCGTTTATTTGTCGTCAGCCGCTGCCCATAATCGAGAAGACGTATTTCTTCAAACGGATTTAGACTAATATGCGAATCTGTACCGATACTCCATGCCCCGCCTCGCTTCTGAAAGTCACCTAAAGGAAAAATACCGTCACCGAGATTACCTTCGGTGGTTGGACAAAGGACAACGTTGACATTCATATTGGCTAAGCCATATATTTCGTCGTCATTGATATGGGTTGCGTGTACAAAATGAAAGCGTTCGCTAAGTTCCAAATTTTCGAGCATCCATTCAACAGGTCTTTTGCCAAGATATGAGATGGAATCAATAATCTCTTTTTTTTGCTCTGCGATATGTATGTGAAAGGGAATATCTTGCTCAAAGTTTAAAGCAACCTCTTTGATGTCGGCAGTTTCCACCGCACGCAGCGAATGAATTCCAACGCCGATATTTGCCCCATAATAATTTTCACAGGCTTTAGCTGAGACCTCAAAAAGTTTAGCGTATTCCTCTGGGTTTTTTGAGATAAACCTTCGCTGGGTTTCTTCGGGGGGCTGTCCAAACCCGCCCATTTGGTAGAATATTGGAACCAGCGTGATGTTAATACCGGTGCGTTTTGCCGCTGAAACCAATCTCGCCCCCATTTCAGCTCGATTCACATATGGTAAGCCAGATGTATCATTGTGCAAATAGTGAAATTCCGCGACGTTTGTGTATCCTTGTCGCAGCATTTCGGCGTAAGCTAATGCCGCAATCGCTTCAAGCTGATCAGGGTTGACCGATAGTGCGATCTTGTACATAGCATCTCGCCAGCTCCAGAAATTATCCGCTTGATCTTCTCCGGAATGGTTTTCGGCGAGTCCGGCCATTGCATACTGAAAAGAATGCGAGTGGGCATTTTGAAATCCCGGCAGAGCATATCCATCGATGATTTCATCACAGCCGTTTTTCGCTGCACCCTCTTTGATCGACCCAACGCTTCCCTCGGCATCTGTTGAAACAGCGACATCGCTCAACCAACCCGAGTTCTGCAATAAACGTCTGAAGTGAAATTTCATAATACGCCGACAAGATTTTCGAATGCCGATTTGAGCAGGTTTTTTATTGGAGCCGCTTTCTCTTCGTCGTATAGAGTTTCGTTATCGCTCATATAAAGGTCTTTGGACATTTCAAGTTGGAGAGCGCTGATACCATTTTTGGGATCGCCTTTTGAACGCGTTAGGAAACCGCCTTTAAAAGGATCATTGTGGTTTACCGCATGATCTTGTGTTTTTAAAGAATCCAGGGCCGCTTCGATCATCTTGGCTGACGCAGTTTTTGCATCATTATTTCCGAGAATAAAATCAGGAAATGGTTTTTCGCTGATCGTTTTTACGGTTCGTCTAATTGAATGCGCGTCCCAAAATAAAACTTCGCCAAAATCGTTTGCGAGTTCGTGGACAATATCATCGATCTTTTTGTGGTACGGATGATAATAATTTGTGAGGCGGCGCTCGATCTCAGCTTCCGATGGTTCGAATCGTTTGTCCACGTATAAGTTGTTTTCTTCGAAATCAGTTGTCGGGCAAAGTGCGGTGATGAGCCGGCCGTCGTCGTAGAGCGGTACATTTCCGGGCTCCCGGTTCAAATCAATTACCCAGCGCGAGTATTTTGCATATATCACCGTAACACCTATCTTCGGCGCGAAATCATAGAGCCGATCGAGATGCCAATCCGTATCGTCCAATTTTTCAATCAATTCCGGCTGATATTGGCCAATGATATCCGGCGGAAATTCGATACCGCAGTGAGGGATGCTGAGAACCATAGGAACGCGTATTTTTTTTGGTGTTATCAGATTGTATGGAACGCTTTCCGGCATAGTGCGATATTAATCCAATTTTGACCTAATCGAAAATGCACGGGACTTGTTTTTAGGTCAACAAGCCGCGTTTAATTTCCTGAATTTGAAACAGGTTTGTGTACTGCATTCAGACAACTCGTACCGTATTCAATCAAGTTTTCTCTGAGGATTTCGACAAACGAGCCTGTTTTCAAAGCCTTTTATGTGGAACGGTTATTGCACCTTATAGTCGAAGCGGAATCATTTTAGAAAAATTTATCAAAAAGCTTAGGGGGGAATTAACATGCACGCACTCGAATTGTTGACTGACGACCATAACAAATTAAAAACCTTATTCGGAAAGGTAAATGAAACCGAGGACGAAAAAACCAAGCACAAACTTTTCCGGCAAATTCGAAACGAATTGGAGAGTCATACCCGAATCGAAGAAGAGATATTTTATCCGGCGATCAAGAGCATAAATGGTCTTGATGAACTTGTAATGGAAGGAATTCAAGAGCATCATCAAACTGATGTGTTTATCAGGGAAATAAAAAATTTGGTTGATGGCTCTGATGTTTTTGACCCGAAGCTAAAAGTTTTAATGGAAGGCGTCGAACACCATATTCAGGAAGAGGAGAAGGAAATGTTTCCGAAGGTTCGAAACCAATTCAGCAAAAGCGAACTTGAAGATCTTGGCTCGAAGATGAAAGCGAAAAAATAGGATCTGATCGGTAAGATTTTTCAGCCATTACTTTAAGGCTAATTAAACAAGGAAGGTAAATTGACATGACATTAATAACTTGCCCTGAATGCACAAAAGAAATTTCTTCATCAGCGCAATCGTGTCCGGAGTGTGGACACCCAATAAATGATGCGCCAAAAATCACCCGACGCGTCGTAGCCACTAGAAACGATAGGGAAGATGGCTTTCGTGCATGGATGATCGCACCGATTGCGATCGTCGGTTTGCTTTTGCTGTTTGGACTTTTCTATATGATCCAAACCAGCGATCGCACAGACAAGGAAAATCTCAACGTCGCGGTCGAAACGGAGCTTCCCGCCTCCCAAAGGGACGGCACAATACCTTCGAGCCAAACCGGGACATCTCAGGATACAACCGGGATCTCATCGCCTGATACTTCGACCGTGGAGACCAGCGACCCCGAAAATAATCAAACAATAGGGGCCGACAGGAAAACCGAGATAATCGATAATGCGCCCGATAAGGGAACTTTTGAGATCACCGCCAAGGTATCTAATTCAAAAGGCGAAGTCGAAGCGGTTAAAGCGGAAAAATTTTATTTACTCGATAAAGAATTATCTGAAATTTTGCGCGAGGCTGATCTCAAGCCGATCCAGAATCTCAATCTTGTCGATTCGTTAGGCCTTTCCGTACTGAATCCCCAAAAATACAGCGAATTTAATCAGAAGGCGATGAATGCAATCAACGATCATATTAAATATGACACCTTGACCGATCGAAATGGAGTGGCACAGATCACGGGAATCGATCCCGACAACTATTATATTTTTGGGATCCATAAGGTTGACAAAGGTTTCGCAGTTTGGAGTTCACCCGTTGTCGTCAAGGCGGGAAAAAATAATTTAAACATCAAACCACAACGTCCGCAACAGTTTAACTAGGCGTTTGGTTTGGAGAAAGTTTTTAGGCTGGCGTAATTTAGCGGAGGAAGTTTACATATAAAACAAGGAGAAGAAAAATGATTTCATTATTAATATGGTTGGTATTGGGTTTTGTTGTTGGATACTTGGCAAAGGTGATCATGCCTGGAGGAGATGGCGGCGGCGTGATCCTTACCACAATTTTAGGTATCGTCGGGGCAGTTGTCGGAGGTTTTATCGGCACTGTGGTCGGATATCCGATGGTCAGCTCGTTTGACAATATAGGCAGTTCGGTTCCGAGCTTCATCTCTTCGATCATTGGTGCGATCGTGGTGCTTGTTATTTATCGATTAGCAACAGGTCGGAGTATTAGCGCATAGTTTCTCACCCATTTCCCTCACGAAAAAAGAGGCTGTCTGAAAAGGCAGTCTCTTTTTTCGTTTAAAAGCGGTATTTGATAAAATATTTCTTATGAAAAGGAAAGTGGTATTCAAGCGATATGATCAGAGGCAGGCGAGTTTGTTGCCGCCGAGTTATGAGGAAC
>JBGTGX010000154.1:0-18529 GCA_041746475.1 Pyrinomonadaceae bacterium
CCGCTGCCAAGATCAATGTCATTTCGAATATCGTCATTGATCTTACAAACTGCCGTGCAAATATGATCTACAAGATCCATCGATGCACCATTTCCCAAAAGAAACTCGCGGAATCGGCCATTAAACGTCGGCTCGAGATTCACGAATGCAAATCTACGTCTTAGCGCATAATCTACTATTGCAAGCGATCGATCTGCCGTATTCATTGTTCCGATGATGTAAACGTTTGGTGGAACAAAAAATCGGTCTTCCTCATCCTCCGCATATGTCAGTTTCAATTCAAACTTCTTGTGGCGCTTATCGGATTCGATCAACATCATCAATTCCCCAAAGATCTTGCTGAGGTTTCCCCGGTTTATCTCATCAATTATGAAAAAGAAGTTACGTTTTGGATGATCGT
Organism: Pyrinomonadaceae bacterium; assembly: GCA_041746475.1. GTDB lineage: Bacteria > Acidobacteriota > Blastocatellia > Pyrinomonadales > Pyrinomonadaceae > Aridibacter. The sequence goes on from JBGTGX010000154.1 coordinate 401, forward strand.
GGGCTTGTTGACAAAACAAATAAAACGTACCGTTTTTCAATTCAAAAGTATTATTCTTCGGACGAATGGAGTCCGCGAGAAACCTCCAAAATCGAATTTACCCGTTTGTTTGGCGAACTCTCATAGCCGATTACCAGGTCGCCTTCCTTTGCGGCCTCAAAATATTTGTAGATCCGGCGTTTATTGCCCTTCTCATTTCTCGTAGTGTAAGTTTGAGTTTCACCAATTTCGAGATCCCCCACCTTCCACATCCGAGGATTCGCATTAAGCCACCAAAAAGCAGTTTCTACTTCTTCAACAACAGTTTCCTCAGTCTCTGGCGCTTCCAAAATTTCAGGAGCGGAAGAATCGACGGAATATTCATTGAATACTTCCTCTAACTCCGGATAGAGCCGAACATATTCGCTAAAGATAAATTGGGACACATTGCTCGGTGCAAAAAAGTCAGGACGAAAAAGCGCCTTCATCGATGAGAGGTCGCTGGGTTCGTAATCATAATTTTTCTTGGTTATCCATTTTACCTTGCGCGTGTGAAGCCCAAGTTCCTGGTTGAACTCGTATTTGCCGTCAACGATGCATATTCCACGACACTTGTTTACGCCTCTTGTAGCAAATACTACATCTCCTGGGCTTGCGGATTTAAGCAGCCAAAGATTCCAACTCCCGTGATACGAACCGTCATCTGAAGCATTACCCATTGCCTCGTTCATTTCGACGAGCGAGTTAACAGTTGAAATATCCCCGAGGTTAAACTCTGCGTATTCAGCGACGATCAGATCTTCAGATTCCAAAAGCCTTTGTTCTCTCGCACCCTTTCCCGGGTCATATTTGAAATAGTTTCTGATCTTTCCGTTCAACTCCAAGATCTCATCCCGTTTCGATCTGAAAACTGACAGACAATCCTCGTATGACCCAACCGGCTCGAGATCAGGTTCCCATTTACCCAAAGCTGAACCGATTCCTCGCCCGGCCTCGGGTTCATTAGCGAACGAGATAAAAAACTGATGTCCGTCTTTGTGCGATCCTTTTTCTTTTGGAAATAGACTTAACCAGCAATAATCCGAGCCGGTGTTTCTCATTCCGACAAAGTCGACCGTATGGAATCCATAATCCGGCAATTCGAGATCAATGATCAACTGCTTTGATAGCTGCTCCAAATAGACTTGTGTTGTTTGTTTGATTTTACCTCGATAAAAGAACGGATAAAAAATGCTCCACGGTTTGCGCCACATCGAAAAGACGTCGTATTTTTTCTGTTCAAACGATGCGAGCTGTTCGATTGCCTCCACCGGAGCGCCTTGAAAGTAGGACAGGTTTTGTGTTCTGATATTTTCTTTGATCTCTTCGAGCAATGTTTCGCTAACTTCCTCACCACGCTGAAGTCTTCGGGCAATATCCCACCGCAAGAAATTTACAGGCTGAAAATTTCCGCCGGAATTGTCATACTCGACTAAGATCTCCGAAAGATCACTATCTTCTAGCTCGCCCAAAGCGTGAAACAACGTTTCGGGCTTTGTCAGATATGAGTGATATTGTTTTGCCAGATTCGCAATGAATTGAAATTGTTTTTCCATTTTTATTAACTTCGCCTTAACGCCAATCCAAAACTACTTTCACCGATCCTTCCTTCCTTGATTAACTCATCAATTGCGTTTTCGACAACAACTTTTATATTGGGACCAGTTCTCGCATATCCTAGAATTGATCGCACCTCGTTGATCAAATGAATTCGGGAGAGTTCGGCGCCAGACGTAAGTATTAGTGCTACGGCTTCTCGTATTTCTTCCGGTGCTATCCGCTCGATCGGAATACTCGTTCCTTCTCGTGAGCGAACTAACATCGCCCCATGCGGGCCCCAGACAAAATCTCCTTTCAAGATAACGAGCTTGTCATGAGCCAAGGCTTCCAATGCCGTTCTAATCCGTCGGATAATTATTTGCCCGGTGTTTTGACCCCAAAACCCTGCGACTCGCGCTGCAAGGTCGCTAAAGTGCAGCGGTCCCTCTTTCAATACAACCCTTGAAATTGCGTCACGAATCTCGATTACATCCGCTTCGAGTAATAATTCATAACCATACACGGTATCGTCGGGTGTTAGTTCGTAATCTTTGACTACCGGGCGGACATATCCTGCTTGTGTCGCTGAATCTTCTAAGGACTCGAGTTCTTCGTCGATAATTACAGCTTCGAATGGCAATTCAGACTCCAATTCGGGACGGGTGTCTAACGCTAATTTGGCATTGTTATCACGCGATCTCCAATTATCCTTAGATCTTTCAATTAATTTAACAAGTCTTTCTATTTGACCATCCCGATCCTTAAACCAATCAGTTGACCAAATTCGGTGAATATCCCACCCTCGCGCTTCAAGCATTTGCTGCCTTGTTCGATCCCGATCCCTGGCTGTTTCCGACGAATGGTAAGAAACTCCGTCGCACTCAATTCCGCAAAGATACCTGCCCCGGCGGTTTTCATCCAAGACGCCTATATCGATCCTGTAGCCGCATACGCCTACTTGAGGTTCAAGAGAATAGTTTCGATTTTGAAGTTCCCTTAATACTTCCCGTTCAAATGGAGACTCTGCTTCAGCTTGTGTCCTAATCTGTTCGTTTTCAATGATCCCATGCTCGGCGTAGTGTAAAAAACTTTTCAGGAGTCTTGCGCCGTTTGATGCCGTGGCAGAAAGATTAATCTCGTCGCTCCTAACCGAAGAGAATACTTTCATCTGATGCTTGGCTCGAGTGGTTAATACATTTAACCGCCTCCAGCCATTTTCACCATTAATTGGTCCAAGCCGATAACGCATCCTCCCGTCCGCTTCCTTACCATACGTGACGCTAAGAAATATCACATCACGCTCGTCGCCCTGAATGTTTTCAAGATTCTTAACAAAAAATGGTTCGCTTTTACTGTTGTCAAAGAATTCTTCAATTGAGGGATCGTCGCGCCGGCGTACTTCCAATTCATCTTGGATAGCGATCTGCTGCCGCATGTTGAATGTCCCAACACCTAAGGAAAGCTCCGGCTTCTGTTTAATGTGCCTCACTACTTCATCTGCAACGCGACGGGCTTCGATCATGTTCAGCCCTCTTCCTTCGTATACGCCATTCTCAACATACTCAAAGTGCAATCCAATCTCCTCGGTCATACTTTCTACACTTGGAAATGTGTATAACTCAAAGTCGTAAAAATTTGCGTTCGAAAAGGTTATCAGCGATTCATGTTCGCTTCGATAGTGCCACTTCAATGAAGTTTTCGGAACGCCCGCTCCGCTCACTTCTTCTAAGATGCTTTCACTATCTTCAAAAATCGGTAAGCCGTCTTCGTCAACTTCATCGGCGTTTACTTGCCCTGTTTGAACAGCAAAGAAATTGGTTGGCGGCAACTGTTTCGGATCTCCTACCACGACAAGCTGTTCGGCCCGCAAAATTGCCCCGATAGCGTCTTCGGTTGGAACCTGCGAGGCTTCGTCGAAAATTACCAAATCGAATTTTTCGTTATCACCATCAAGCAGTTGAGCCACAGTCAATGGGCTCATAAGGAAACAAGGCTTAATCGTCTGTATCGCCTTTAGAGAGTGTTTGAACGTAATCCTCAATGGTGGTATTCCGCGCTGTCGATTCCATTGTTTTCTCAGGTACGGCATCGCCGATTTAACATCTTCCGACTGCATTTTTTCCTGAAGACTATTCCTCAAATCGTTAACCAAGCCGGCTCGGTTTTCAGCAAGGACAGCTTTGTCCATTTTTCGAAACTCTAAAATTCTTTCTTCATGGGTTAAAGAATTAAACGACCTAAGCGCAGATCTTTCTCGAATCACTGTATCCAACCATTGACTATAAAATGCCTTCTTAAACGCTCGACCTAAGTCGTCGAAATCAATTTCGCCTTTCATCGCAATCGGTAGCAGCTCACCAATCGCGCTGTTTTCCACCTCATTCCGCTTGGTTTCAAACGCAGCCCACTTTGGTGCCAAATTCAGATTTTCGACAATCTCTAATAAACGTGTTTTGATTGTCGAAATCGGCATATGCTCAAGATAGTCTGGGTCGAATTCGATACTCTCCGACAGCTCGCTAAGTTCCAAAATAATTTCGTCCGCCTTGGCAGCCAGATTCTCAACATCAGTTATGTCAGGTGACTGTTCACTTGCTAGAACAAATGACTGATCTTGAAGGCCATGATCGATAACTAGTTTTCTAAACGTCGTGACCCAAGTTATATATGCTTCGAGGTTGCTCGGCTTTGATGCCTCGCCTTTCCAGCAATCACCAAAGTAAGATTCTCCTTCTTTCCGTTTACCTTCTAATTCACTTTTTCTTTTCAAATAGTCGCAAACCAGGGACATATCGTCGGCCTGATCGATCAACTTTTCATCGTAGGTTTCAAGTTGGAACGAATTCCATTTTCTTCTCACAGAACGAAAACGTCCGCTAAAAAATGCTAGGAAACCAAAACTTCCCGACAATTTTTCCCTGATATATAAAATATCTTCTTCGGGGTCATCTTCGAAAACGGACGCGTTAAACTTTGTTTCCAGATTCTTTCGGAGCCCTTGTAATTCCTTTACCGCTTTTACCAGCTTCGATACACCTTCCGGCGGCGTGTTCCAATCATCGCTTTCTAAAACATGGACCGGAGCCCCCGGGGATGACGAGATCACGGACGCGATGTTTGACGCCATTTCAATATCAGAAAACGTGTCGATTGACGGCATTCCAAAAACGGATTCAATTGTTTCGATAAGTCCTAACGCTTCATCAATACGAACAATGAGATCCGTCGCCACCAGCTTAATCTTTTCAATATCGCTCGAGGAAAAATAATCCTTTTTACTCCCGCAAAAAGGATGTCTTAGAGGGTCTCCGACTTCCTTGGCGACTATTGATAGATCGTTGGCGCTGCGGAATGCGGAATCAACTGATTCATTGGTATAGGTCAAAATATCTTTTTGGAGGGACACCTTGGGAGCGGCACGCACCTTTTCCAACTCTCCAAAAATTTTGAACGGAGATTCCCCCAACGTACCAAACGGTTTATGGACTGCATCAACATATTCATTTAAATGCCTGCGAACTTCGGGTAACCTACTCGACGCTTCGTTCGAATTTCGCACATTTAAAAGTGAATCATCAATTGTGCGTCTCAGGTCGTCCATTACTTTTCGTTTGTTAACTTTGGTCGAATGAAGTTCAAGACAGAATTCCCCGACACCTGTATCACGAAGCCGCTGATGAACCACATCAAGCGCAGCCATTTTTTCAGAAACAAAGAGAACTTTCTTACCATTTGAAAGTGCGTTTGCAATCAAATTCGTGATAGTTTGGGATTTCCCAGTACCTGGCGGACCAACGAGCACAAGATCTTTATTCCGGGCAACTGCAGCAATCGCCCGCATCTGACTCGAATCGGCATCCATAATTTGCCTTTGGGTTTCCGGGGGAAATTCCTCGTCAAGATTTAATTCCCTAATATCCGCCGGCAACCCAAAATCCGAATCTTCTTCCCGCAAAATGATGCTTCGGATCAATGGGTGATCAGCCAGTTTATGCGCATTAGTTTCAAGGTCCTTGTACATAACAAGTTTTTGAAATGAAAACAGGCCGAGTTGGATCTCTTCAACGATCGACCAGTTTGGCATCGATTTGATAATGCTTGCTGTCTGGTTAAAAAACTCACCCAGATTATAATCTTCAGTAATTTCGTCGGAGTTCGGAATTCCCGGCAAAGTTAGTCCATATTGCTGCTTCAAGTATTCCGCCAAAGATGGGTTTACGATGACCTCATCATCACTTGCACTTATTGTATAGCCCGTTCGAGCGGATCGTCGGGACAGTTCGACTGGGATTAGGATCAACGGGGCTTTGTAATAAATATCAGAAGCGTCCGATTCGCTATATCGCAACATACCAAGAGCGAGAAATAGTGCGTTCACGCCCTGCTCGTCGATGCTTAACCGCGCCCGCTGTTCAATCCGGCGCAATGATTTGTCTAAATTATCTTTAGTTGTATTTGTAAGAAGTCCCTGCTTTAGACTGTGGCTGGCAGTTTTTATTTCGTAGCTTTCGAAATTCAAGGAAGAAATATTCTGTTTCGGTGCTGGCTCCTCCGCCAACTCGAAATTTTCTCCATCAAACAGAGTCGATTCCTCATCATCCGTATTTTCCTTATGCGCTTTTGTATTCTCCGGCTTAGCGAGAAACTTTAACGCTTTTTCGTCGATGCACAAATACTTAAAAATTTCCGGTATATTATCGCCGGCAATTGTCACCGTTGAAATCTTATTAGTTTTGAAATTGAGTGCCCGGTTTCTTTTGGAAAGATCAATCAGTTTAGATTTCCAAATATCGATCGTATATGGAATCTTGTCGAAACTTTGGGAGTTTTCGGAGACATTCTCTGGATTCATGTTTTTCTTATTTTTTTGTGCATAAAAATTAGACGATCGTGGGCGAGAATCCGCCTTAACTGTGATCGATCGACATTTCTTCCGGACTTACCGATCCGGCGCGACGGCTACATTCTATGATGTAGTCTTTTAGCTTAACTTGGAAAACCTCGTGTAGTCTTAACACCATTTCTTTTGTCCAATCGACATACGCATTCAATTCTTCAGTATCATCTGTGATCGAACCTTCGTGGTAAACGGCGACCCTAGAAGCACGACGATTTTCTAACCGCTCCCAGGCAATATTTTCGCCTAACGATCTCTCAACGATTTCTCGTTTTTCATACAGCCCATCATAAATAGCATCGTTTATTACATCGTCGCCGGAATCGATATAAAGTTCAGCCTTAAATCTATTGTTGTGAGCAAAAGCTGCGCCAATACTAATCAAATTGCCTTGTTTATCGTCTGCTGACAAGCGCTCAAATGTCATATAGTTTCGTCCGGTAGGCGATATATTGATCGATTTGAATGGCTCGGATTGCTGTAGCGCAGAAATGAGTTTGCTATAAAAGGCTATATATTGCTGCTCCCTTCCTTTTATTCGTGAAAACGTAACTCGTTCGAGAGAAATGTTGACACTCGAAACTCTCCAGCCTGCTTCAAGCCATTGCCGCGACTGAACGTGTTCTTCCGAGTCATTTGCCCACCATGATCGGTGTTCTCTCGCCGCCCTTGGCAAATTCGCGTCGATTATTGTCTCAACGCTGTCAAAGGGAAGTCTGATACTTTTGCGACTCCTCCCCAAACTTTGCAAAAAAGTTGCTAATTTTGTATACCGATTCTCCTTTTCAGATTCCGGTTCAATTATTTGTGGTGGAAAATCCTTTTCTAATTCATCCAGTTCGTGAGTGATTCCATCAACCGCAATTATCTTCTTACGGTTGTCCAGCGGACGGACATATCCGGAGTCTGTGTTATCGTCGCCAACAATTTCTTCGAGCAGCGATTCTTCTAGGTCATTTAGGTGTTTGCCAAGTAAATCACGGCAAAATCTCAATTTGTCTCGTTCTTCCGATGTGAGATCAGCGCGGAAATGCGCAAGCGAGTTTCTGGTCTCGCGAACTGAATCAAGTAGCTTTCGACATGTACCGACTTCGAGATTGAATTTATCCTTGTATAGATGCCATCGGTCCGTATTAAGGAAAAGCTGTATATACTCGCTTAATGTGAGCCTATCAAACGACTTTGGAGCTGCACTCGAAATGAAATATGACTCGAATATTCCCCTCGTTGCACTCTGATCCACCGTGTCGGCATTTATTGCACCAGTACGAAAACAATCGCCTATCGAGCGACTAAAATTCTCCTGGAACTGAGCATTTGAAGCGGGAGTAATACCCCCGATAGCTTCCTCTAATTTATTCTCATCAATTTCACCGGCTTCGTCTTGAAACGCAAAGCGTATATATTCCTTAATGCTGCTCTCGACATCTTCAACCAGCATCATATCCTCTGCACGCGTCCTAAAATAACTAGTCGTATCGAAGTCAGTAATAATCCCAACCAATTTCCCGTCCTTGTCAGCGACAAGAACCGCATAGCAATCATTCAGATCGTCAAGTAGATCAAACAGATCGTTATCCGGCGTAACCACCTTAACGTCTCGGATCGCGTGATCGACCCCAAGTTCACCTACAGTTAGGTCCAAATGGTTAAGCGAACGAACGATTGAATCGCTGGTTATTATTCCCTCGATAAGCCAGTCAGATGTGACTACAGGAAGCTGACTATAGTCTCCCTGGATCATCAGTTCCAGCGCGGTTTTTGCCGATTCATATCTTCGAATCGCCACCGGAGCCGTTTTCCCTTCAATTATTTCTTGTACTAAAAATGGCATGTTTGGGTAACCTCATAACAATTCTAAACTGCATTTCTCAATTTACTTGATTCTATTACTGGGTCGATTCTTTTATTGAACCAAGTCTTTCTATCGTCCGGCGTTTCGTGGATTCGTTAACCAAAAGATCTTCTCGACACTTTTCCGGCGGCGTGGTCGTTCCAACCGTTAGCTGAACCGCTATTTCTCAAACACTTTGCGTCTATTCATAGAAGGTTAACCGACTCTGCCGGCTGTGAACTAATTGGCGCAGCTTTGAAAACTACCTCTCCGATACGCGCCAACATTTATCTACAAAATGCTTTACTTCGTAGTCCCTAGATATCAACTCTATGGGTGCGTCCTCCCAAGGCAGGGCCAAATTGTTAGACACAGAGTGCGTTACACTCAAAAGAAAAAGATCTGTAATTGGCTTCCTTGCTTTGTGCAACTCATTTGGAAGTCTTTCAATATGATCAATTCGAAACTCATGCAATTTTTCGAATCCTACAAATCCTTGCACATTGGAATCTTTATACGCTTCGTGTGGCGTTTCATTTTTCCATCTTAAGAGCACGGTCGATAATGCGCTCCTTGCTTCGTCAAAACTCATGATGTGAATAGCTTCCATATTTCCTCCAAAACGATCAACCTGTAAAACTGGTATATAAATCCCCCATAACTTCTTTTTCACTTGCTACAGGCGTCAAGAAGTCTGACGCTAGATCGAGTAACAACCTTAACCACGGGTCGCGTGTTCTACTCCAAGTCCTCCGATCGATAAATCTAGATGATTGAGCGAATGTATAATAGAATCGCTTGTAATAATTCCTTCAATGCAATTATTTTTTGAAACGACGGGCAGTTGGCTGAAATCTCCTTTTATCATCAATTCCAGGGCCGTCTGGACGCTCTCGGTTTTCTCAATTGCCACCGGTGCCGGTTTATCTTTGATTAGATCCTGTACTGTGAATGGCATATTCGCACCTCCCTCATTTCCTGTCTACCAAAGGCCCGTGTAGCTTCCTTTTTCATGCTATTTGCTTGATTTACACTTTAATTTGACCAAAACCTTATTTCGAATCAAAACCGGATTCTCATCACTTTTCCAGCGGCGCGGTCAAGTTTGGTTCGCACATCGGCAAAAGGCGTCTCTTGACTCAATCTTGTAATCCCCTGAACCATGCCCCACACCGAGTGCGGATCTCCATCCGTAGCAGAATTCAATTCGGCATAATCAAACGCTACTTCGAGCTGTTCTCGCGTAATGTAGTAGTGGAGTTTAGTAAATAACTTATCGATCAAATCGTCTCGGTTTTGGGAAATTCTTTTTTCCTGAGCATTTCTGATTTTTAGCTCATCGTGTTTTGCCGATGCAGTTTGATAGCCCGTCAAATTCTTGAAGACCTTTTCAAACTTGAATCTTGCTTTTCCGGTATGAATAATCCGGCGTTTGTTAACTTTGCTAACATCCCAAACAATATGATTTCCGCATACGTGGCGATAGAGAAATGTTGTGCAACGCAGAGCCTTATCTCCGACTTCGCTATTTTCAAAAAATACTCCTCGAGATAGACCCTCGTCCGTTCCATCGTAAATTCGGGTATTCTCAAAAATGAGGAATGCGAACATATCATGATCGCTGGCGTACAATCCGGCTGGCGCAATCGGATCGCCAACCTTAACCGAGAGATTCCACGCTCGATCAGCTAACACGTCGTCCTCGGTTGCACGCCTTGTTCCGGGTTGGTCTTTCGTCGCCGGTCGCGCAGGTGGAACACGCCATCCTTTTTCCAACAAGTCCTGTAATTTTTCCACCACTTCCCAATTCCAAATTCTCTTGTATTTCTCGCTTGTTATCGCCCGCAACAAAAGTGGGTTTGGACCAGGCGTTTGAGGTAGCGGCATTTGACCATTCTCATCAGGTATTTGTTGAAACATCAATTCCATCGTTGCATCCGATTGTTTGAATCGCTCAAATCCAAAATTAAGGCAGTCTGCGGCAACCTGTGCAGGCAACGTTCGTAAATAGTTTGCCGGAGCATTAGCTTTTGATGAGAGTTGTCCGAATGTCCAGTGAGTCAATTTCGACACCCTACCCGATTCACCTGCAATATTCACTTCTTTATTCGTCGCAACCGCGTTTAGATTTTTTAAATGCAGGGTTGATTCACAAGAATTCTCATAGTACCCCTTACACTTCCTTAACATTTCTTCCATCGAAGCAAATCTTTCGTCCGGCGGTCGGGTCGCCCACTGGTTAAAAGCATCATAAAGATTATTAGACATGTAAATTTTCCTCAGCTCAGTAAGAACTGCCTAGCAGTGTTCTTTCAACCAAGCCTGATCGCGAACCGTGACATAACTCCAGCCTCCCGCAGTCGTTCGACCCGATGAAACGGGTTCGTTATCGCTAATTTTGATTAACTCCGAAACAGAAAATGGCTGCGAAAGTTTCTTTATTCGGCGAACATGCAGCAGATTTCGGCAGTCTGGTCCGCCCGGTTTCGCCTGCATATAGATTCCGTCATCTTCCGTCGGCTGAAACTTCAATATAATTTCTCTTATCAATTTTCGTTTTTGACCGCTTAGAATCTGTTTATCGTCCCAACCGATAATTTCGCAGACAAAATGAACATTTGACAGATCGTCGGTTATAGAAATAAACAACGTAACGGGAAAATCAGCGGAAGGCGGGTTATCAGCGAGCTGGACAATTCGTTCTCCTGAATGGGGCTGTAAATATAAAACTTGCTCGGGCAAATACTTTTGAACTTTGTAAATATCTTCTAAGACCACTGAATATACGCCATTTACAAACAATGAATAATCAGCCATTTTTTTCTCCTTTTTCTTTTATGACATCTTGACTTCCGGCTATTGGGAAGCCTCCGTGTTCTTCGATTATTTCGTCGATGGAATTCATCAGACGGATCGTTTCGTTCAGGGAGACTGTTATCTTGCCGTAGTGGGCAATGTCTTCCGAGGAAAGCGTTCGTCCCTTTCGGTCTTTTAGCCATTTGTGGCAGACTTGGTAGCCGCCGATGTGGAAGTTCCAGACTTCTTCCGATACGTTTTTGAAATAAGCGGTTTTGTTGATATAGACTTTGCCGCGTCCTTCGTCGTCTGTGTCGAAGAGTTCTTTTTTTGGATAACCGGCAGCGACATCGTGATTTTCAATTAACATCGAACCGTCCGTGTGCAGATTCCAGCCTTCGGGAGTTTTCACGTCTTCGAGCAGATGCAGAGCGACCAATTCCGCACCTGTTTTGCCGAGTTTGCGAAAGAGGTTGCGGTCGTGGGTCAGCGGCAGACGCGGGAAATCTATCTTCAAAAATTCGGCGTAACGTGAGCGGTAAGTTGGCGAATGGAAGACAGCGTAAGCATAATGGAAAACATCTTCGGGTGTGAATATGTCGGGATTTCCCGAAGCTATATTTGGATTCTCCGTTTCGCCGTTATCATATTCAAATCTGAGATTTAACTTTTCCGAAAATTCTTTGATAAATTCATCGGAAAAGTTTGGAGTTCGTGTTGTAACGCCGAACAGTTTGTCTTTTTGGGTTGGGTAAAGATAAAGTGGAAAAACATTTATTCCGCCACGTCTGAACATATTTGCATCAACAGGTTCGCGGGAAACATAAATTAAAGCCCAAATATCTTCACCAACTGCAATGCCTTGCCTACCTAATCCTAAACAAAGATTTTCTTTTCTAGCAACGTGGTCAATCAACTCACGGCGAGGATAATCCATCGCAACTGTGCTAAAGCAACTTTCACGGTTGTCAAAAGGACGATACGCACAAGTAATTAAATCATCTTCCCAATCATCATTAATTCTTACGGCATTTCTTGCGTTTGTTAGTTGCCAATCACGATTATCTTTGATGTTGTAAAGTTGATAAATTTGTTCATTACTTAATTCTGATTCTCTAAAAGTTTTAATTCTCTTTTTTAGTGCGTCGTAATTTAAATCAATCGCAAAATGATCCCGGTGAGTTTGAAAACCTAAAACATTTGTTGGCATCATTTCTGTTGCTTTCCAACCTTTATGAAATTCATCTGCGAGAATTGCATCCTGAGGTATGAGTAAATAGAAAGGAAGTTGTGGTTCAAAATCTGTCCATTCAGATGTTCCGATTTCATTTTTTGCAAGCCATTGATATTTTCCGATTTTTCCGTTTGAATCGTTTGCAGTTTCACGAACTCCAAAAAGATCTTTGTGAGAAATTTGCATTGTTTCACTATTCGGCAAACTGATAAACGCACCGATGCCAACGCCTTGTTCGATGTCGAAAACATTTTCGTCTTTTGAGCCGTCGGGATGCTTTTCTTTCTTTTTCGCACTTCCGTGTAAATCGAGCAGATAAATTTTGTCGTAAGTAGGCATCAAACTTTGACGCATTCCGCGAAATGTAGGATTCTCGAGATAACCGTTGTTTGAAATAAACGAAAGCACACCCATTCCCGCTTTTTCATTGATTCTTTGAGCGTAGCGAATAAACTTTACATAATCGTCATTGAGCCATTTTGGATTCCTTTCGCCGAGCGGTTTTCCATCAACTTCAAAATAATTTTCCGTCGTTTCGCCGTTCATAATGTCTTTGCCGCGAAGCAATTGCATAATCCAATCGCCATTGTTTTCTGAATGTCCCGAATACGGGGGATTTCCGATAACAACCGTGATCGGCGTTTGTTTTTTTACTTTGTTGGCGGCTTCGGCTTCGTGGGCGAGCGCGGGGGCCATTGTTTCGAGATAACCGGAAAAATCCTTTGGTTCTTCGAGTGTGTTGGTCAAATAGATTTTTGCACGTTCGCTCGATAAAAAGCTGTAACCCGTTTCGCTTAGTTTCAAACCGATCTTCATATGAGCGATCGAATACGGAGCCATCATAAGTTCAAAACCGTAAAGACGCGGAAGCAGGTGTCGCGGCACATATTCGTTCCAATGTTGGAAAATCTCTTTGTCGTTTTTGCCTTGCTTATTCCATTTATCAACCATCGTTTTATGGATGACGTTGATGACTTCGACAAGAAATGTGCCTGTTCCCGTGGCGGGATCGAGAATCTGGACGAATGGAGTGTTATGATCAACGCCTTTAGGGATAAAGTTTTGAGCGCCGCCTTCAGGCGGCTCTTCCTCTTCAAGATTACGCCTAAAGGCGGGACTCAGAACGGTTTCCATTTCTCCCCAAGTCGTTATATCAGCTAGACCGTCTTCTAAACCGAATTCTTTTCGTAAGATCTCATGGACACTGCGGACGATGAATGAAACTACAGGACGCGGCGTGTAAAAAACTCCGCGTTTCATACGTTTTTCGGGATCGTATTCTTTGAGGAAAAGTTCGTAGAAATGAATCGCCGGGTCTTCATTCGGATTCTTGTCTCCGAAGTCGCGCAATACTGCGTCCATATCGGCATCGCGGAGCATTTCGACGACATCGTTTATTCCGAGTTCGTCAAAATCAATCAGATTCCCGCGTCCTCCGACGACGAGAAAGGTTTGGAGAAGTTCTTTGAGAAAAGGATTTGTGACGGGAATCATATCGGCGATATTGTCCGCAACCAATCCGCCGCTTGTTCGCGAGATCTTTGCAGTCAGCAGCCCATATGAAATCGTCTGAGCATACATGTCGGCAAAATCATCGTATTCAAGGTCAGAGATCAATGCCTCCTTAAATGCCTTGTGCAGTTTCCGCAATTCACCTTTTTCATTTTCGATATTGAGAATATCATTTGCTCGCTCGCGTATATTCGACGCGAGCTCGGCAAGCCGTTTGGCAAGTTGCTTCGAGGTACGAATAACTTCGCCGTGCCTGAGAGTAAAAGCAGAAGCCCATTTTTCACGCCACGCATCGGCATCTTCCGGATTTTCGGGGAATTGAAGTTTATCGGTTAAGGTTTCATGTGCGTGTTGGAGGTGTAATTTTGTGTCGCGCTTGTCCCAGCTCAAAGTTCGCAGGATCGGCAGATCGCCCAAACCCGTATTGTCGGAAAAATGCGCAAATGTCATCGTCCGGGTATTGCTCTCACCGCACGACGACATAAACAAAAGATCGTGCATTTCCCACGCCGCTCTGTCAGATTTATTAGCAGAATCACGGCGTTTGACGACTAGCTTGCCGAGGATTCTTCGCAAAGCCACAACGGGAAGTTTTTTCGGCTCGAAATCAATATAAAAAATTCCCCAAGTCTGATTTGCTACCAGGGGTCGAAGCTGTTTGATGGAAGATATTTTTGCAGCAGTTTTTTCATCGAGTCCGAGTTCCTTTTCCGGATCATATTCAAAGGTTAAATCTTCGATGTCTTCTGTCTCAAAATTCCAATCCAATTCGTCTTCGAGGTATTCGATGAGCGATTCAAAGTCATCTACGTTTTTGATTGTGGAATAGTCGTTCATAGGAGTTTGGTATGTTATGAAATTTCCAGCCAGGCTTTTAGGATTGGCTTTGTGCCGATCGGTGCCTGTACCCTTTTCATGTATCCGTTTTTAATAGATTCGTCAATTCTTTTTCGTATCGAGATCAAGGTTTCCCTGCTCTCTGACAAAACTCGTGGCGTGTCGGTATCACAACGGATTATTTCATTGATCTTGATCGGATCTTCTAATATCTCCTCACTTTTTATATCGAAGAGATACCAGCGACTCACCGTCGGATACTCGAATTCAGATGAGAATAATCCCGTGCCAAATTCAATCCCGAGCTGTTCCTCTTCGGTTGGCATCTCGGGAAGCTCATAGCAAAAGAAAACAGCTTTGGTTTTGGGCGAAAGTAGTTTCTTCCCACTAAAGATCCGGTTTGGGAATTGCTCGATCCGGTATTCAAGATCGGGAAATGTCTTGAGAAGGTTTTGATATTCAAGATGAAGCGTTTCGAGCGGAGATTCGTCTCCGTCCAAATCGTGGGTAAAATTTCTAAGTGCTTCATAATCATCTTCGGGTGTAAGAAGTTTTTTACCTTCGATCCCAAAAACACGCGATATTTTTAAGACTTTGTTAGAAACTTTTGAATACAAATTTAGCAGCGAATCCAATTCATCGGGCGGCAGGAAATTCCAATAGGCAATTGTGCCTCGAACGTCTTTTTGCTCGGGGTGGCTTTTCAATATTTCTTTTTCAACTTCCGGATTTAGCCGGCGGTCAACCCGACCTATTCTTTGCATAAGACGGACGGGATTCCAATGAAGGTCGTAATTGATCAACCTGGTTGCATCCTGAAGATTTAATCCCTCGGCAAGTACATCGGTAGAGATCAAAACACGTATCGGCTGATCAGCGTTTTTCTCGAGTTCGGCGGAAGAAGAACCATTATAAAATGGAGAGAACCGCTTAACGATCAACCCGCGCTCGCGAGGTTTTGTGCCGCCGTCGATCTCTGCTACCGAATCAATATTCTGATTTTTGAGTTCTTCAAAAATATACTGAGCCGTCTGCAAATACTCGGTAAAAATAATCACCTTATGTTTTTTAAGTACGCGATCGGTCTTGAGCAATCTGATCAGCGCCTGCAGTTTGTCATCTTTCGCAGGTGTAAATTCGCGGAACTCATCGAGGAAATCTAGGATCTGATTCATGTCGTCAAAGGTCGCTGACAGAATCTTTTCGACATCGTAGATTTCGCGGTCGAGCTCCTCGAAGTGCTCCATAAGTTCTTCCGGAATTTTGTCTTCGGGAATATCTAAATCATCTTCATTTCCTTCATCTTCAAACAGTTTTTGCTGCAATTGTCTGAAGATTCCATTTTGCTCTTCCTTTCTCTTCTTTACGCGATCGAGCTTCGACTTCTCCATCGCAGTTTCAGCGTGCTTAGTAGCGAATGCCAACAATTTTTGAAACAACGCATTGGAAGAAGACCGAAATGCTTCGGTCGAACTTTCAAACCTCTTTAAAAATAGGGTGCGGATAAGCCCGACAAGCTGTTTTTGCCTATTGGCAAGAATCGTGTCTTTTTCCACTCCTTGCTTGAGATAATCAGTCGGGTTATAGATTGCCAGTGTGAAAAGCGGTTCTTTCTTTGAAAATGCCTTTTTGAGCAATTCTAGCAGTTTGCCGTATGTTTTCTTTATAGAGTATTCAGCTACTCTCGGCTGATTCCTTTCGGGGAAAAACGCTTTGTATTTACTTTCCTGAAGTTCCTGGCTGCGCCGTACATATCCGCGACTCCTTTGAACTACGATCTCGCGAAAAAGCTCATCTTTACCTAAAACCAATTCAGCATCATTCTGACTAAAATCAAAAATTTGCTGACTTTTGTTTTCATGAACTACCTTTCCTTCAAGTTCACGCTCAAGATTTCTAAAATGGGTAGGGAGTGAATGAATTCCAATGCTTCTAAAATAGTTATTGTCCTTTTGCGTAAAAAGTTCGATCATCCTCTGGAGATCAATCAGACTATTGTTGACCGGGGTTGCGGTCAGGAAAAAGACCTTTTTATCTCCGACAATCTCCATCATATCGTGGTAACGGGACGCTCTTCGATCTGCAGAACCTTTAAACCCCGGATTTCTAAAATGGTGAGCTTCGTCAATTATGATCACATCCGCTCTGTCTTTTACGCTCTCTAGATCCTCGTTTAACTTATCGCGGGAGAGATCGGTGTGATTGAAGATTTCGAGATTTGAAAATCTTCCAAACAGACTTGGTAAATACTTCTTAAGGGAAGGTTCCCACACGCCTTCATTAGCAGCCTTTGGAACAAATAGTGCGACGCGCTTCCGTTCGTATTCGATAAAGCGTTCGATAAGCATCATCCCGATAAACGTTTTGCCGAGTCCAACACCATCACAGAGAAAAGCGCCCCGATGTTTGTTTGAGATCTTCATCAAAGACCGGTAGCCTTCTTGTTGGTAAACGTCGAGCTTTGGATAGAGTTTGGAATGTCGTTTTTCCCATTCACTTACTTCAACTTCGTAACTTCTAAAGAACTCTTTGAGCGCAACGGCGTATATTTCAAACGGCGAATACTCACGCGTATGTCTTTCAATTATTTTTAAGATCTCTTCGGAAATTGGATCCGCCTTATCCCAATGGCGTTCATACCATTCCTGGAGTTCTTCTACCTCTCTACGCAGCTGAACGTTAAGCTCGACGTTTCTGGAAAGCCCGGGTTCGGTAAAATTACTTGAACCGACAAGTGCGGACGATCCAACAACTTTCAGTTTTGAATGGGTGATATATGCCTTTGCGTGAAATTTCTTTCTCGAATAGACACGGCATTCAACTTGCCCATTCTTGATTGCGTCCGTGATTGCCGGAACACCTTCGAGGAAATCATTCGTCTGCTTTTCAGATTCGATGCTTTCATCTAGCTTTTGGGAAACTCCATCAAGGATCGTCTGGCGGGTTCGTTTCGTAACTTCATCACCCATCAAAATACGAATCTTTTCGAGATGTTTCCAACGATCATCAAGCGCGAGTAATGCACCAATTTCAAAAAAACCGGTCGCAATATCGAATTGAGTAGAAATTTCCGTCCATTCCTTTAAATAGTCCAGAACCTTCCAGTTTTCACTGGAATTATCGACGATGAGGATTTCGGAGCCGGATTGGGATTCTGACATACGCTGATTTCCTGAGAGCTATGCGATGGCTTCGTTAATGATTGTGAAGTCTTCTGTTCTGCGAAAATTTGAAATGAAAGATTCAAAATTGGCAAAATCGATGTTTTCTCTTAATTGCGAGGATATGATACACGATTTCACAATAGAAAAAAATTATTTCCTCACCGATGGAATTGCGTTTCTACACTTTAAGAACGATCCGATGTTCATTTTAACCTCGCTGGATACCACCAAAAGCAGGAACGAATTACGTTCACCTATAATTTTCAGTTTGGAACTATTAAGATTTGAACTCTGGTAC
>JBGTGX010000155.1:0-4297 GCA_041746475.1 Pyrinomonadaceae bacterium
CTTTCAAATTGGTCACAGCTATTTTTGTACTAAAGAGCTGGATGGCGACGAGAAGAGTTGGTTTAATGATGTCCTCCGTTTTGAAATCAAGCCACTTTTAGAAGAGATTTGGTTTGATGATCTCAAGAAAGTCGAAACCGTTATGGAATTGCTGAGTTGATCACATGCAAATCCCAATCGAAAACATTTATTACCTGCTTTCCTATGCCTGGAACAAACTTGACGAGAGCGAGCGCGTCGCGGTATCGATCGATGACAAAACACAATTGCTCGATCTTTTCGCTAAGGTTCTGATCAATGCTTCGCGAATTCTTCTAAAACGTGGGATTGATCGAAACTACGTAGAACACTCCGATCAAATTTACGGAATAAAGGGGAAATTTGAAGTTTCTCAAACGGTAAAGTCAACGTCGCTTTTAAGCGGTAGGGCGATCTGCACATTCGACGAGTATTCCAGCAACATCCTCCCCAATCAAATCCTCGTAAGCACTCTCTGGCGTCTAATGAGGACAAAGCTGCTTGATCATGAACTGAAAGGAAACATCAAGAGTTTGCTTTGGAAATTCGGCGGCATTTCGAGGATCGAACTGAAGTCGAGACATTTTTCGGCAGTGAAACTCAATCGAAATAATCGTTTTTATGGTTTTGTAATGGATGTTTGTAAGTTGATCTTTGAAAACACCTTACCCTCAGAGGAAGAGGGATCGTGGGAATTCTCGGATTTTACCCGCGACGCGAAACAAATGGCGGGATTGTTTGAGAAGTTTATTTACAACTTTTATCTAATCGAACAGAACACCTTTCATGTGCAGCGCGAAAACATAAGATGGCAATTAGATCCGGTTTCTGAATCGGACCGCAAATATATTCCAAAAATGGAAACGGACATCAGTTTGACGAGCGCGGACAGAAAGATAATTATCGACGCCAAATACTACCGGGAAACAATGACGGTGAATTTTGGTGCCCAAAAGATAAGATCCGGAAATCTCTATCAAATATTCAGCTATCTGATAAACCAACGAGGTGAAGACATTCGGAGCCGTCGTGCAACAGGTATGCTTCTTTATCCTACAATTATTGAGGAGTTTGATCTGGCATATTCTTTTGAATCTCATCCGATTCACATCAAGACGCTAAATCTAAATGCTCCCTGGAAATCGATCGATTTAAGGCTTCGAGAGATTCTGTGAGCCCGCGTGAACTCAATTTAGGTTGGAAACTCTCTAAAAAGCTCAGTTTTTCTTACTTGTAAATCGTTCTTAAACCTAAGCGTTTATTGGTGTTTATCCTGCGTGGCACGGTTTGTTTACGAAACGATGGGTTGAATGAACGTGTGCGGGCTTCAATCTATATGAAAATAAAGGGGTTACACGAAAACCCCAAAATGTATGTCAGCAAATGTGTGTCAGAAAGAGGTGATTTTCGGGGTTTTACCGTGATTAGTCGTTCTTTAATTCCTTGAAAGTTTCTTTGTTTTTGCCCCACGATCGCCTGCTCCATGTCCATTCAATCGGTTTTGTAACGAGCGACTTATAGGTTGTTTTACGGATTCTACCGTATTCGACCATAAGTACGACTGTCGCATATTCAAAAACCTTGCGATATCTTTCCTCTTCAGCTTCTTCCATTACTTCGTATACGCATTGATTAACGTGACGCTGCAGGCTCTTGAAAGAAACCCCATATTTTTTAGCTACATTTCTATAGCTCGGATTCCTGGCATATTGGATTACCATTTCCCCGTGTTTGGGATGATTGCATATTTTACACGCCATCGATAAATCTCAACTTCTTCATCACATCAAGAAAACGGCCCCTAATCTCAAAGTAGTCCGCGCCGGTCGCATTCGAGATCCTCATCGAACGCAGTTCGATCTCATGCAGCCTAATCGACCTTTTCAGGTGTGGCATATGTATTTCACCAAAAACAATAGACATTCCGTCTGACATAAAGTGTAAGTAAAAAGATCCTTCACGGACCGCAGATCTGATTTCCTGTTTGGTCTTTTCAGACATCTTATCGAACTTGTGTTTAGGTAAACCGTATTTCATGATAACGACAGCCCCCTTTATTAGAGATTCCTTAATGATGATTATAATGTTGTGCCAATATTGGCACAAAACTGTACAGTAT
This sequence comes from Pyrinomonadaceae bacterium, assembly GCA_041746475.1. Classification (GTDB taxonomy): domain Bacteria; phylum Acidobacteriota; class Blastocatellia; order Pyrinomonadales; family Pyrinomonadaceae; genus Aridibacter. Next base: position 2,138 of record JBGTGX010000155.1, read on the forward strand.
TACTCTAAGCAATTATTCCCGCTTTTCTACAATCTGATTGGTATCTATGATAGGTTCTTTTCTTAACTCCCAGATCCTCAATTTTGTAAAAATCTTTACCGTAAATACTTAGCGAATTTATGAAACCTAGTAGTGTAAAAGCACGGGTCGGTGAAAATTCTTGAAGTAGGAGGGTTAAGTGGTCAGCTGTATCCCGTTGCGCCAAAATACCTCCAGCGTTAAACTCTTGGATCGTTTTGTTGATCACCCCGTCCGAAACCGACTTGGTTAGGAACAAGCTGGAATCCTTGGAAGGTAAATCGTATTGTTTTTGTAGGCGATCGATAGAATCGTTGCTTGTATAGGAAACTTCAAGTCTTAAGATTCCCATTGCCAAGGCTTTCGATTCATCATCTAGCTTTTCGTAAATTACCCGATGCATTTTGCTGTAAAAATTGATTTTTTTCGTTTTGCGCTTTCCCTTATTCCTAAATTCAAGATTCACATCGTCATATAAGATCTTCCTGTATTTGTTTAATTTGTTCTGGGATATGGCACCAATGGCAGAAATAACATTCTCCATGCCGACCTGGAAGTCTTTCGTTATGTCTAGTCTTACGACTTTAGCCGTTCTCGCGTCGAATGGAATCCCGGTTCTTTCAAACACATAGGCCGATAACTTGGACATAAACGTTTCCACTTCATCGTTACCAGGAAGTTGGATATTGCTTCCATTTAGCCAGCCCGAGATGGATGCTTCGGCGCGGAGATGCCAAAGATAATTCTTCGATTGCGAAATAGTTATACCAGGTAAATGAGTATGGGCCGACCCGTTTAATACCATGCATCGGGGCTCTCGTGTATAACTGTTGTAAATAGTATTGAATCCGCGTTCACGCAGCTCGCCTTCCGACGGCGCGCGTTGGAGGATATGTTTTGATCCAATCGTGTCGAACATCGACTAGCTCCTCGCAATCGAATTTTTCGTGTTTTTCAGAATGTACTGATTTAGATTTTCCTCCGTGAACAAAACTCGCCTTCCGATGCGAAAATGGGGAATACGGTTCTTAGCCATTTCACGATCGATCGTCACAACTGAAACACCAAGCCTTTTTGCGGCTTCCTTTCTATCAAATGTAATTTTTGTGAATTCGTTTTCCATCTATTAATTTCTCCCAATAACAAAAGACCACTACTGTTTTCAGCAATGGTCTAAGATTAACGAAAAAAATTGTTTTTGTGGGGGGAGCAGCGGGGGATAAAAAGGTTATTTTTTAATCCCCTTTTGCTTCAAAATCATTTCGGCAAATTTGTGGGAGTTAACGTCACCGGTGCGGCAGCGAAGCGGTTCGCAAAATTGGACTAGGGGGACTTCGAGAGTCATTCCCACTATAGTTTCAATATCGTGTTCAACACTGTGCCAAGGTTTATAAGAATCACCAATTTCACCTTGAAGATTCGCCTTTTTCTTATAAGTTTTTAACGTGGATGGTTTCTTTACGAAATAATACTCATAAAACGCATTTCGAAATGTTTTCCAGTTGGGTCTAGTGGATTTCTCGGTGGTCTCGTCATATACGAACTTCTTGCCGTTTGCTCTAAGAAAATCAATTACGGTTCCAATCTCGATCGAATTATTGACGATTTTATATTCTTTTTGCTCGTCACTTAAATCGATCTTCATCGACTCATCGCTCGATATAGGTAGAACTTCAAGAAAGGACCGGATCTCATCTATTCTATCGTCCAAATCACCGGTCTGATCAACATGCGAGCGATGCAATCGTTTCCAGGCGACCTTCAGGTAGTTGCCATCGTCATTTAAATTCAGGAATTTTCGCCGACGCTCAAATGCTATCTCGTTCGGAATTTTGTTCTTTCGAGCGGCTTCGAACAATGCAGCCCCAATCAACGACAGATTCTTCTTAGCGGTTTCCAGAAACTTTCCAGTCAAATAGAATTCTAAGCCTTGAACCAATTCGTCGTTGCTCAAGATACTATCATCCTTGTTATAGTGCTCCCATATGAGTACTTTTTGCCAATGTTCTATCGCCAAAACAATTACCGGATGCCCGATAGCGCGGGCATCATTTCTGACTGATTCCAGGATGTCAATCACTTCAACGTAAGAATCCTTACCGTCAGACGATTCAATATATGCGAGAGGGCAATGAACGCTCG
>JBGTGX010000156.1:0-13470 GCA_041746475.1 Pyrinomonadaceae bacterium
GTTTGTGCCGGCGCGGGAACTAATTTTGCACTTGCATGCGATCTGGTTTTTGCTTCCGAGGATGCGAGTTTTAACGAGGCATTCGTAAAAATTGGACTCTCGCCGGATTGCGGAGGAAGTTTTTTATTGCCGCGTGCAGTCGGTACCAAACTCGCCGCTGAAATGTTTATGACGGGAGAATCAATTTCTGCAGAACGTGCCGTTTCGATCGGAATGATAAATCGTGCAGTTCCCCAGGATTTTCTCGCGGGTGAAGCATTGAAAGCTGCGAAGAAATTGGCTGTTGCACCGACCGCTTCGATAGGACGTATAAAGAAGATGCTAAACGCGACGTTTTCAAATGATCTTCAGTCACAACTTGCTTTGGAGCATGAATTACAAATCGAATCCGGCCGATCAGACGATTTTAAAGAGGGCGTGATGGCATTTTTTGAAAAACGTCCGCCTAATTTCTCGGGAAGCTGATTTCGAAACGACAAACTTTTATTCTGAACCGTCAGCTAAACAGCCGGCGGTTTTTATTAATTTGTGTATAAATGCCGAATCTGACGTACAAACAGATCATCACCCAAAACCGGAATTTTCGAAATTTGCTTTGGGGCCAAATTATTTCGGAAATGGGAAACTGGTTTAATTTTGTTGCCGGTTTGGGGCTGGTCCGCGTAGTTTCCGATTCGTCGCCCGAAGCGGCCGGGCTCCTTCTTCTTTGGCGGATGCTTCCATTTGCGCTTCTCATGCCATTTGTGGGCGCACTCGTCGACCGATTTTCGCGACGGACGATTTTGTTGGTTTCGGATGTCACGAGGGCGGGTTTTGCACTCATTTTCTTATTTGTATCGAGACCGGAAGACCTTTGGTTAGCATATTTTGCGTCAATTCTCCTTTCAGGAGCAACAGCATTTTTTGATGGTGCGAAAAACGCCGCAACGCCCAATATTACCGGAAAAGACGGTTTACTTTCTGGAACGGCATTGATGTTTTCGACGCGTTTTTTATTGATGTTTTTGGGAGGCGCACTCGGCGGTTTCTCGGCGGTTTTCTTTGGCTACAAAATTGCGTTCATAATTAATTCGATTTCATTTTTGATCTCAGCTTTTTCAGTTTGGCTAATCCCTGCCGACGCGATGCGGGAAAGGTCGCTCAAGGAGCGCCGCCGCCACGCCGCCAACCCCATATCAAATTTTTTAAGGGAAATTACCGAAGGATTGGAATATACGATCAAAAATCCATTTGCGCTGACGATTCTTTTAATGAATATCATGTGGGCGATGGGCGGAGGAGCGACAAATATAGTATTCGAGGGGCTCGGAACGAAAGTATTTACCAATTATGAAAATAAAGACTTTGTTTATTCGCTCCTTCTGTCCGTAAACGGACTCGGACTGGCAGTCGGTATGCTGATCGCACACCGGGTCGGCACAATTGTCGAAAAACGAAAAATTGCCCGCGGTTTTATGGGATGGGCCCTGATCCTACACGGTGTATTTTTTGCGATTGCCGGGTCCTTGCCTAGTTTGTTCCTTGTTGGATTGTTTGTTATAGCATCACGAATAATTATCGGGGCGCAATTCGCCGTCCAGGAAACGATGTTTCAGCGCTCGCTTCCTGATTATATTCGTGGACGGATTTCTACTCTTGATCGAGGCGCAGAAATAACGATGTTTAGTATTTCAGCCTATGTCGCTGGTATTTCGTTAACCGCAATTTCGGCACAAACATTGACTATGATTGCAGGAATCCTGGCAGGTTCGGCAGGCATTGTTTGGTTTTTGAGAACGAAAAATAGAGAAGGTTACGATAGTTTAGAAACCCACACTTCACAATTATGAATGGCTATGCGGTAATTATTGCAGCTTTGGTGCCCATTAATTCTGAAAAGTCTTTGGAGAAAACTGTATCAACCCGTCGGACCTCGCTGATTGCCTCAACGACATCCTGCGTCTGTATGAAACCATCCTCGACATGTTCGATTGCCCATAAATCTATGTGCTGAGCGGTTTTGAATAATTCAACTATTAAGCTGAGATATTGAGATTTTGTCTCAATATGTGTTCCAAGAGTATCTCGCTGCGAAGCTTCGAGTTTTTCCCAAAAGACGTCATTTCCTCTTACCCACTCCTCGCGCCACGCCATCCATCCAAGGAAAGTCTTGAGGTCTTGTTTCCGCGCAGGCGGGAGTCGTAGAAACAAAAGGTCCGAATAGTTCTCGGCGGTGAATTCCGCTGCAGTTTTGTTTACAGACGAATTATTTTGGCCGTTGTTTACGGGCTCCTTCTCTATGCTCCAAAGTCTCCGAAATACGTTGGAAAGAGGTTGTCTCAATTCGCGTGTCTGATCGTCAAATGAAAACACGTAATCCCCAACTTTCATTCCGAAGCTTAGTGCAATCGCTTTTGATGTCAATGACGAAAGATTTCCTATATTTCGCCGGACATTATCAAACCACCATGCGTCGGTTTCGTTAAACCAATTTCGAAGTGCAGGATTTCCTAAACGATACTGCGGTACATAAACGTCTTCAAGGATGGTCTCTACCTCTTCTTCAGAAAGTGTTTGCGCATTATTTTCGATTTCTGCTGCCGCTCCGACATATGCAGATTTCAGAATGTCGTTTGCAAGAACTCGCTTATTCCATTGTTTAAGAGCTCTGCCGAGTCTCGCGTTCTGAGTAAAGGGTATTGAGATGGAGTTAAACTCAAGCCGCCGTAAGATGTTCAATTCAAAGGCAAGCCAGGTTTTTGGAATGTTTGTAAGGCCCTTCATCATTCGCTAAGTTCTCTTCGATATTTGTTGTTTATTGCGACCAAGTTTAACTCTCGCCAAAAGATGCAAGTTCAGCAAGACCTTTCAATGACAGAAATGCCATAACAATCTTGGGATCAAACTCAATTCCCGCCCACTCCGTGATATACCTTTTTGCTTCCGACTCCGATATAGGGGACCTGTAAGGGCGCGCGTCCGTAAGTGCCGCATACGTGTCTGCTACGCGGAGAATCCTTGCCGCAAGTGGAATCGATTCCCTTTCAAGACTGTCAGGATATCCTGCGCCATTCCACCATTCATGATGCCATCGGATTATTAGCTGTACGGCACGGGCCAAACCGCGTTTTGCCGCTTCTTGCTCGCCGATCACTGGATGCCGCTGAATATCGATTCTCTCCGCGTCTGTCAGATTTCGGTTAACCTTTACATAATCCCGATTCATTATCATTTCGCCCAAGTCATGAAGCAAAGCTGCGTGCTGAAGAGATTTTCTGTCATGCGAAGCCAAATCAAAACGCACGGCAAGCCCGTCCGCGATCACGGCAATACGCGAAGCGTGCGGATTCGGATACCCCTCAAATTCATCGATCATTCGTCCTAAGCGAAGAAGTTCGTCGTCGACCGATAATTTCTCAACTAGTACTTTTTCAGGAACCGACATAATTAACAAAAAATCCATCACTACACGATCACAGAGTAGGCGATTCGAGATTTCAAGATTTTTCGTGATATTTTCTCTATCTTACTATATTTTCAATTAGATAGGATTCACTCGTTCACTTTTACTATGGATTCGAAATCCTGTCGAGTAAAGAAAGTGCGTCTGAATTGTTTGGGTTTATTTCGAGGAGTCTATTTAGTTCACCCTTTGCCCGGGCGGCCAAACCGATTTCGACATACAATTCCGCAAGCATCATTCTATACACGAGATTTTTCGGCTCCATTTTGATGGCCGTTTGTATTTCGCCTTCGGCTCGATGGCTTTGCAAGCGATCTTTTCCAAGTGCTTTTCCGAAATATGCATGATAGCGGGCATTGTTTGGATTGAGCTTCGAGGCCCTTTCAAGGTATGGGAGCGATTTTGAACTATAACCTCTAATCAATAGATCGTATCCGCTATCAAACTGCGAAGCAGCCTCATTGGTATTCTTATGCTCTTTAAAGTCATCTTTTGCCGAAGTTTCGACCGGTACATTCTTTTTCGAAGCCTCGATCACTTTTCGTAACTTAAAATCATATAGCTCTCTCGAATCCTTATTTTTTAAAGTGTCATAAGCTTTTGCAATTTCTGTAAAAGCATTTTGAATTTTTCGATGTTTCTCGCCTTCAACTTTTTTATGGAATAGATCAGGATGGAATTTTTTTGCGTAGCGGAAATATATTTTCTTGATTTGCCGTAATTCCGCGTCAGGTGACAAGTTAAACATTTCATAGTGTGTAGCGGCATCTTCCACACGCTTTAGATAGATATCGAGAGGGATTTTTTGATTTTCGTTTTCGCTTATCTTTTTCTCATTCTTCTCAGCCTCGATTACTTCCCGTTTAACTTTTTCGTCTTCGAGTAGTTCTTCTGCCCGGTTGCGTTCTACTTCCTCAAACGAGGTAGCCGATGTTTTTAAGGTAAATTTTGCCTTGGCGATTTTCGATGCGGCCTCGTCGTCGAAATACGAATTCCAGTTTCCTCGATTGACAACGCCTTTGAGCCACAAATTATATAGTGCTTTGTAAAGCAGTTCGTTTGGTAAACTGCAAAGCGAACGGATTTCGTCGATTGTGAGTGTGTTTGCGCCGATCCGCGATAATATGAATGCTTCATTCGGCGTTGGGTCGATATTCACCAGATCAAGTTCCGGGTCGGATAAACTGAATGATTCCGACACGCTTTTGAAGCGTCCGATAATTTGTTCGTCCGGGAGCGTTTTCACAAATTTAACGAAAAGTGCTTGCATGTTTATTTTGTGACGAATTCCGTCTTTTATTCGTGCAAGCGGGCTAAATAGCCAGCTACCCTCTTCCCAAGACCATGCAGCGTTTATTATCGCTTTAATTTGTATAGAAAATATCGAGTCGACGATCGATTGCGTAAGAAGATCTTCCTCGATCAATTTCGTCGCCAAATGCTGGTCGTGAATAAAACCGTCGATTTGTACCAGCCTTTCTTTTGAAACGATGTTCTCAGCAAGCAGTATTTCAAATAAACGATACTTTCTTGCGTTTGAAACCGCATATACAACCTCGCCGATTTCAAAGTAGACAATAACCTTTTCCTGCGCGTGAACAAGCCGAAGCGAACCGCTGAACTTTGCTTGAGCTATTTCAGCAAAAAGCTCGGCCGCGGAATGCTTGCGAATTTTTCCTTCAATGTCCAAATTATTTTGGGAATCCATCTGAGTCATAAAAAGCGGGCTCTTTCGCCGGGGCGCATCCTAATCGAACTGATAGGATAATATCAAATTAAGGAAAAAGATTGTTATGTTGAAATAAATCATGTGGTTGACAGCGGCAGGGCAAATTGCGAAAGTTTCAGAAGAAATTTCTTGAGAGTTACGGGCAAAATGGATACGAACAATATCTCAATTCGTGAATGTATTTCACCGGAGGAACTCTCGGGCTGCGTATTATTGCAGCGGAAAGTTTTCAATTTACCCGAGATCGAGATTTCTCCGGTTAGGCACTTCATTGTCACAATGCACGCGGGGGGATTTACTTTGGGGGCTTTCGCCGGAGAACAACTCGTCGGATTTGTTCTGTCGGTTTTGGCGTTTAAGGGAAACGAACGAATGTTCTATTCTCATATGACGGCGATCGACCAGACATATCAAAATTACGGAATAGGTGCCCGTCTAAAATGGGCTCAGCGAAACAGGGCTCTGGAAGAAGAAGTCCGTTACATAAAGTGGACTTTCCAACCCACGCAAGCTAGAAACGCATTTTTCAATTTAGAGAAACTTGGCGCATTTGTTCGGGAATATCAGCCAAATTTTTACGGAACAGATTATGGCGCAAATGAACATGCGGGTTCCGCCGTCGGAATAGATAGTGATCGCCTTTTTGCCGAATGGGATATCTCGAGTGAAAGAGTGGAAAAGCTTTCTAGCGGGAAAGCTCACGATCTCTCAAAAGAGCCGGCCTTGGAAATTACCACACTTAACAACTGGAGTGATCTCGTAATCACCGACCCGGGAAGGGCAAACGCTGAACAGAAGCGAATAAGAGCCGAGTTTGAAGATGCCTTTTCAAAGAACCTGATTTGTCGTGGATTTATCCGTGACGAGAATAATCCGAGATACTTATTGTTTCGAGATTAACGCGAAAGATTTTGATCACATATTTACGATGTTTGCATTGTCGATTCTTTGATCAAATAGCGCGAAACCTCCGCCTTCCGATTTTGCACGGTACATTGCCGTGTCGGAATGGTTTAAAAGTTTCGATAATTGGTCGCCATGCTCAGGATAAAACGCCGCTCCGATACTCAATTCGGCAACCAGAGTATGCTCCATGATTCTGAACGGTGTGCGGGTATTTTCAAGAATTCTCTCAACTGCGATCTTTACACCGGGTTCGCTGGCATTGTGTAAAATTGCCGCAAATTCATCGCCGCCCAATCGTGCCACGAGGTCAGGCTTTCTCAAGATCGAGGCAATTCGAGCGGCAACGTGTTTCAAAAGTTCGTCGCCTACCTTGTGTCCCATCGTGTCGTTTACGTCTTTGAAGCTGTCAAGGTCGAAATAAAGAATAGCAAGTTTCCGGTTTTTCTCACCGGCAATCCTGACGGCACGTTCAAATTCTTCCTCAAATTTTCTTCGATTTGCGAGCATCGTCAAGGGGTCAACGAAGGCCATATTTTCCAGCGTTATTTGGTTGAGTTTTTGTGCCGTGACATCGCGAATTGTCACAATTTTTCCATTTATTTCTCCGTCTTCATTGGTGATCGGCCTTCTTGAAACCGAAAAATATTTATAGTTTCCGCGAATGGAAAGTTTGAGTTCGCGACGGTTTTCGAAGGCGTCGGAATAACACGACGAATAGGGTTCCCATGAGGCAAAAATCTCGTTAACATTGCTACCCACTAATTCATTAGGATCAGCGTTCATTCCACGAGCAAACGCGGGATTCAAATCCATAATTAGGTCGTTTTTGTTTAGTATCAATACGCCGTCGTTCGAAGTTCTAAACACGGTTTCGTATGCAATCGGGCTGCCGTGGAAAAGCTGAAATCTGAAAATGCCGATCGTTGCAACGACAAGAAACCCTAATAAACCGATCGGGTTTATTAGAAATCCTTTGACAATTCCTGATAAATTAATAATGTTGAAAGCCAGCGGTATACAGATTGATATTATCAATAGAGTAATTTGTGTTCGGAATCTTTGAGATATCTTGTTTAATTCAAACAAAAGCATTCCGAGCGAAACCATTATCAAACAACAGGAATATGGCAGATGGATAAGCCAGAAATAATTACCGTAAACGATTTTCGGATGTCCGCCTCCAGAATTGAAAATAAATTCTTTGAAAAACAGTTGGTGCTGAAGTGATGTGATCATCATCCCGTATGAAATTATCGGAACAGCGGAAAGATAGAGGATGTGCTTTAATGTTAAGGGCTTGCCGCAATATCGGCTTACGAAAACAAGAAGCGCAATCGGCATCGATACTACTCCAACAAATTTAACAGCCTCGCCGGAAAATTGTCCGATAAAAGTGTTGGAGGTTACAGCTGCGAATTCACCTACCATCCATATGGTCGATGATACACAGGCGAGAATCATCGGTTTGCTTCCGCGTGCATTTCGAAAACGGACCAGATAGAGAAGAATCGCGGATGCAACGGAAATCGTAAATAGAAGATAGGGTATATGGAAATTCATTTAACCTGGAAACCTATTTTTACGTATCGAGAGAAAGTTTTGAAGCTATGGAGTGGGTGAAACTATGACCCGGCGCAGATTTACGCCTATTTGCAAGTTTACACTAATCTATTGATGGTTTCAACAAGTTTAAACAGCTGAAATATGAAGAATGAAAGAGATATTTTTCAGATAGCCTCTGAGATTGGTGAGGCTGAGACGCTTTCATCTGCGTTTTATCTTGACCGGCGCTTTTTCGAATACTCAAAAGAAAAGATATTCTCGCGAAGTTGGCAATTAGCCGATTGGCGTGTTCGCGAAAAAGCCCTTCGCCCCCGAGTATTTCTCGAAGGATTTGTAGACGAGCCGATCCTGATTTCGCAAACAGGAGGAAATTTGAATTGTCTTTCAAACGTTTGCACGCATCGAGGGAAGATTTTGGTCGAGAAAGATATCGAAAACTGCCGGACGATAAGGTGCGGATACCATGGACGGACATTTTCTATGGACGGGAGATTTATTTCGATGCCCGAATTTGAAGAAACGAAAAATTTCCCGTCCGAAAGCGATAGCCTTGAGAATATTCCGTGCGAAGAGTGGGAGGAGTTTGTTTTTGTGTCACTGAAGCCGATGTTTCCATTTACAGATTTTGTTTCGAAAATTAGGAATCGCACTTCTGACTTCGACTTTGAAAAACTTGTATTTGTGAGGGAAAATACTTATGAAGTTAACGCACACTGGGCGCTGTATTGTGAAAATTATTTAGAGGGTTTTCACATTCCGTATCTTCATAAATCTTTACACAAAGTAATTGATTATGGAAATTACACGACCGAAACTTTTCGCTTCTCAAGTCTTCAGACCGGATTCGACGATGAAGGTAATATAGCAGCGCGGTATTTTTTCATTTTTCCGAACCTTATGTTTAATTTTTATCCCTGGGGGCTTTCCATAAATATCGTGCAGCCGGTAAAGCCGGATCACACAAAGATTAAATACCTTACATTTGTAATTGATGAAACCAAATTAAACCTGGGAGCGGGAGCGGATCTGGAAACTGTCGAGGAGGAGGATAAAGCCGTTGTCGAATCGGTACAAAACGGAATAAAATCAATGTTTTATGACCGGGGCAGATACTCACCTTCTCGAGAACAGGGCACACATCATTTTCATCGGCTGATCTGTGAGTTTATGTCGAGAGGAAGGGAAGACTACGACCTATGAAAACTCCAAAAACAGAGATCGAATCTCTCCGGAATGAAATTCATCGGCACAATGAGCTTTATTATCAGCAAAGTGAGCCAGAGATTTCAGATGCCGAATTTGACGTTTTGATGGAGCGTTTACAAGCATTAGAAAAGGACCATCCCGAACTCATTACACCGGATTCACCTTCCCAAAGAATTGGCGGAAAATCCCTCGGTTTCGAATCCTTCACGCACCGGGTGCAGATGATGAGTTTGGATAACTCTTACAATATTGACGAGTTACGGAAATTTGACGAGCGTTGCCAAAAGCTTGCGGGCGGAAGAACGTTCGAATATGTTGCTGAACTCAAAATTGATGGATTGAGTCTATCGCTGCACTACCAAAATGGTTATCTCAAAGTTGCCGCAACTCGAGGCGACGGTGAGACGGGCGACGACGTAACGCAAAACGCCAAGACGATACGTTCTATCCCGTTGAAGTTAAAGGTCGATTTTCCGACGGAAATTGAAGTGCGCGGCGAGGCCTTTATCGCAAAATCCGTATTTCAAAAAATAAATGAAGAACTTATAGAACGCGGCGAAAAGACTTTCGCAAATGCTAGAAATTCGGCTTCCGGGACAATTCGCATGCTTGATTCGTCAATCGTTGCGTCGCGCCGTCTTGACATGTTTCCTTATGACGTTCTAAGTGGAAATCAAAAGGCTTTTCATACGCATTGGGAAAATTTCATCTGGCTTGAGAAGAATGGTTTCAATGTAAATCCAAATCGCAAACTCTGCACAAATATCGAGGAGGTTATCGAGTTTTGTGATGCGATCGAAGTGCGAAAAGAGGAGTTTGACTACGATATTGACGGTGTTGTCGTGAAAATAAACGACACAAATATGCAAGACGAATTCGGTGCCACCTCGAAAGCTCCTCGTTGGGCGATTGCTTACAAATATCCCGCGATGCAGGCTACCACGCGTCTCAACGATATTTCTATTCAGGTGGGGCGAACGGGCGCGCTGACACCCGTCGCAAATCTCGAGCCGGTCCTGCTCGCCGGAACAACGGTGTCGAGGGCGTCGCTTCACAACGAAGATGAGATCGCGCGTTTGGGAGTAAGACTCGGTGATTGGGTTTTGATCGAAAAATCCGGTGAAATCATTCCGCAGGTGCTCAAAGTAATCGAATCAAAACGGGACGGAACCGAGAGTGATTTCGAATTTCCAAACAAATGTCCGGTCTGCGGATGGGATGCAGTTCGTCCGGAAGGCGAGGCTGTAACGCGGTGCACAAACGAAATTTGTCCGGCGAAGATTAAGGGAAGGATCGGATACTTTGCGATGCGAAAGGCCATGGATATCGAAGGACTTGGGTTCGTTTTGATCGAGCAATTGGTTGACGGTGGGCTCGTAAAAGACGTTTCGGATTTGTATCGTCTCGATGTCGCAACACTTTCGAATCTCGATAGAATGGCGGAAAAATCCGCGGCAAATGTTTTTGATCAAATCGAGGCGAGCAAAGAGCGCGGTCTTCAGAAGCTACTTTTCGGAATGGATATTCGACACGTCGGCGAACGCTATTCTAAGATCCTTGCAAATCATTTCTGCTCGATAGACAGCCTTCGCAAGGCAACGGTCGATGAACTCGACGCGATCACTGAAATTGGCGAAACATTGGCACAGAGCATTTACGAATATTTTCATAATTCCGAAAACCTTGAAATGATCGAGCGGCTGCGTGCCAGCGGAGTAAAAATGGATACTGACGCGCCCGAAAGTGCCAGTTTGGACGACCGTTTTGCCAGGAAAACATTTGTGCTTACCGGGAAATTGAAAAATTACACGCGAGGAGAGGCTACCAAATTAATCGAAGAACGCGGTGGACGTGTTTCGTCATCGGTTAGTAAAAATACCGACTTTGTCGTTGCAGGGGAGGCCGCCGGATCGAAGCTAACGAAGGCTGAAAGTCTCGGCGTTGATGTTTTGAATGAAGCAACGTTCGCAAAGATGGTCGCGTAGTTTTTCACCCGAAAATTCGGATTAATTTCCCGCCGACTTTAACGAACGAGTTTTTTGCGGATCGCCGCCGCTAGTTGATTAACTTCGGTTACACCCAAAATTTTCGCACAAACGATAAACGCAACTCCTCCGAGAAAGATCGGAACGAAAACTTCAATTAGGTTGACGGCTAGATGTTTTTCACCAAAACGCATTGTGAGAAACTGATAGCTGAACCAGCAAACGGCAGACATGATCGCAGACCCTGCTAGAATTTTCATAAACGAAGCGAAAATTTCTCCGCCATTTATTCGTCTGATTTGCTTCTTCATCATTAGTGCCAGCGCTAAGAAATTTACAAGAGCGACGCACGATGTCGCGAATGCTACCCCAACATGCCCGTATCCGCCCGGGTGCTCAGAAGTTACGCCGTATTTCGAAAACAAACCCATAAAAAAATAACTGGCCATGGCATTAACCAAAATCGAGAAAAGCGCAATGATCATCGGTATCTTTGCGCTATCGAGAGCATAGAAAGCAGGGGATAAAATTTTGATCGCTGCATAGCCCGTGAGGCCAATTGAGTATGCTGCTAATGCGTATGACGTAAATGGAACATCGCTTTCTTTGAAAGCTCCACCGTGCGAATATATTAAGCGAATGATCGGTTCGCCAAGTACTATAAGTCCGCATGCCGAGGGCAATGTAAGAAGAAAAACGAGTTTGATAGACGATGAAAGCGTATTGCGGAATTCGCCGAAGCTCTTCTGGCTTGCCAGCCTAGATAGAGTAGGTATTGACGCCGTGCCGATCGCGACACCAAAAACCCCGATTGGAAACTGCATCAAGCGAAATGCATAGCCGAGCCAGGATACTCCGCCGTCAATTCCCGAAACGAAAAACGTGTTGACCAAAACATTTATCTGAACTGCAGAAGTGCCCAATATTGCTGGTGCCATCAAGCGGGCTACTTTTTTTACTCCTTCGTCCGAAAAATTTAGCAGCGGCGCAAATCGAAAGCCAACCTTCATCAGCGATGGAACCTGCATTATGAACTGCGAAGCGCCGGCGATCAGCGTTCCAATCGACATTCCGATTATCGCCCATTGTGCGGTATCAGAGGCATTTTCACCTTTGCCGGGCGTCGTCCATCCTCCACCGCTCAGCCAATACGCCAATCCCAGTCCGATCAGGATGGATATGACGTTGAAAACGGTCGAAGCAGAAGCGGGAACCCCAAAATTTCCTTTTGTGTTAAGCACTCCCATCGCAAGAGCGGCCATAGCGACAAAGAGAATGTATGGAAACATTATCCGTGTGAGGGTAGTTGCGAGCGCTGCCTTCTCAGGCGAAAATCCATCGGCAATCAGACCAACGATTTGCGGTGAAAAAATAATTCCCAAAAGCGTAATACCACTTAGTATTACGATTAAGCCGTTAAGCACGAGACTTGCGAGTTTCCAGGCTTCCTCTTCACTTTTTAAGATCTGATAATCGGTAAATACTTTTACAAATGCGGCAGACAAAGCTCCCTCGGCAAATAGGTCACGAAGCACATTTGGAATTCGGAAAGCAACTTGGTAGGCATCATTTAAAAATCCCGCGCCGAAGTATTGCGCGAAAACCATCTCACGGATTAGTCCCAAAACTCTCGAAAACATTACAGCGACAGAAACGATTCCCGCTGATCTCGCTACACTTTTTTGTTTCGTAATTCCAGGTTTTCGATCCTCCGAATCAATAAGTTCCTGAGTTTCGGTTCCAACAGCAAATTCTTCGGGAGACTCGGATGTTGGCGGGATATCTTCAGATTTGCTCATATGCGTGCTTCTTAAGGGACTCCAAACAAGTAGAGATTTTGCACCATTGTTGGGCATTCGACAAGTTTGATTCTGTCGAAATATGCGACGATGTTAAAGCACCTAATGTCGGTGGAAAATAAAAAAAGGAAGCGAGTTTTCTCACTTCCTTTAATAATTTTTATGTACGAGTATTTAATCTTCTAATTTCCAGCACCCGCCGGATGAACTACCCTGGACCTCGCTAGTCTCCGCCCCATTGGAATCGGAACATACTGGGTCGGTAATGCGCCGCCGAGTTGGCCCTGAACCAACGGCACAAAATTGTCCTGAAAATTTCTAAAGGCACCGACGCTTCCTCGTTGGTTAAAAATTACGAAAAAGAATGTGCCTTTTCGCGTAGTTATTTCACCGCTTAAAGTACTTACTCCGTTATCAGTTTGACTAAGTGTGCCTGTTTTTCCAACTACGCTTCCAATTTGAAAAGCCGCATCGAATCTATTCTTAAGCGTTCCGTCATCCAACCCGGCTACAGGCATTACGTCCCGAAAAGACATTTTATGTTTCTTGAGTAAATCTTTGAAGGTTCTGAGTAATTTTATCTGGGCTTGCGGGGTAACGCGATTAATTCCGAGGCCGCTGCAAGTTTCGATGTTGAATTCAAACGGTGCTACTTGAGCGTCTTGCTGCACGATGCGTTCTACCGCGTAGGCGCCGCCTAGCATATTACCGAGTCGTTCGGCTAAAAAATTGTTAGTATAGCTAATCGTCGCTTTTAAAATTTCTTTGAGCGGCGCTGATTCGTGCATAAAAAGAAGGCGGGCATTGGTTGGAATATATTGAACGTAACTGCTGCCTGTA
>JBGTGX010000157.1:0-25258 GCA_041746475.1 Pyrinomonadaceae bacterium
TTTAAATCCGATATAGTTTAGCCAAAAACTAGAAATACATTATTCTTTATGCTTTGCCGTAGGAATTGGCTTTCGAATTCAGGCTTTGCGACAATTGCACTTCGTTTTGATATCCTTCTCGAAATCCCCAAAATTGAATACAGATTTTCATAGACTAGGAGAAAGGAAAATGTTTTCGGTAAAAGATTTATTGGGACAAGAACGCGGCGGTGATGCTTTAGGAAAGATAAGCGATATGCTCGGGGCGAATCCGAAGGTTACAAACTCGGCAATTCAGACGGCATTGCCTGTGATCTTGGGGGGCTCTGGCTAACAATGCTTCGACGCATCAGGGCGCCGAAAGCTTAAATCAAGCCTTGGAAAAAGATCCTAACGGCGGAATTCTGGATATGCTTGGCGGTTTTCTCGGAGGACAAGCACCGCAAACGCGTCAACGGATGGCGGGGGGACCTTGGGGCACATTCTCGTGAATAAACAGGGGCAGGTTGCACAAGAGATAAGCAATAAAACCGATTTGGATATCGGGCAGGTTGCAAAACTACTAATAACGCTCGCGCCGATCGTTATGGGATTTTTGGGCAAACAAAAACGTGAAAATAACTTAGACTCCGGCGGAATTTCCGAACTTTTGAATCGATATGGCATCAAGAATGCTTGGTCAAGACGGCGACGGAAGTGCGCTCGACGATTTGGCTTCCATTGCAGCCGGCTATTGCGCGTGGAAATAGGATCTAAACACAATTTTTCATAGAAGCAAAAGTGGGGAGTTTGTCTTTCCGCTTTCTTGTTTTCGTGATAGTGTCGCTTTTTGGTTTCGATTCGCTGAAGGCTTTATTGACATGCGGTTCCCGTTCGGTAAAAATATGGAAAGTAACGGTCGAACTCTTGTATGCTGGCAAAAGACAGCTATTTGTTCGCCCAGGTTATGTGGAATATGAGATAGGAGTTTTATTATGAGAAAAATATCGGGAAATATTGCGATTCTGTTGATTTTATTGTTTGCCTTGAGCGTCTTTTCTTTTGGACAAATTGCGGAAGATGCCCCAAAAGGCGATGAGGGCAGCAAGGTAACGCGGATCGGCGTTGTAATGCCAAAGGTAAAGTTGAAGGAAGCAAAAGGCGAGATAGAACCCGGAGCAGCGCTTAGAAATACTTATGCAGCGCTTATAAATGGCGAAACTCTCCAGATCGTTGCATTGGACGCGAATCTTACCTCGCTTGCGCTGGAGGAAGCCGCAAGAAAAGAGGTCGATTTCATTCTTAATTTGAATTTGAACCAGGAAACTGGAAAAAGCGGCGGCGGCGGGATTTTTGGAGCGATCGCTCGTGATACAGGCCGACGGGCGACCTGGGAAGCAGCTGGAAATGTTCCTTACGGCGGCGGAACCGGAGAACGAATTGCCCGGACAGCAGCTCAATCGGCAATTATTAACACCGGTTATACTATTTCGAATATGTCATACGAGGTAAAAAAGAGCGATAAGTTTATCCTGGAATATTTTCTAACGGATGTAAAAGGAAAAACCATTCTTGAAAAATCGATCGATGGCAAAGCTAAGAAAAATAACGACGATAAGGTGGTGTTGGATTTGATAAGAGAATCTGCAAATGAGATTGTTTTGGCGATCCGAAAACCATAACAATTACTAGTTTTCCCATATAATTACGAAGCCGAACGTTTGTGCATTCGGCTTTTTGTTGTTTGCATATTTCTTGAAATCGCTGGCATACAGCAAAATTAAGGCTAAAATGCGTCATGAGTTTAGATGAAGCTTTTTTGATAAAAACATAAAAGCAACAAGTAGATTTAAACTAGTTTTATACGGAGAAAAAATATGCTAAGGCGGGGTTCACGCGGAAAGGATGTTGATTGGGTGCAATTCAAACTAAACGCGATCGGGCAAAGTGCCCAGGCGAAACTTGGTCCCGATGGAATATTCGGGTTGAAAACTGATGCGCGGGTCAAAGAATTCCAACAAAAGAATATGCTCAAGGCGGATGGAATCGTGGGACCAAACACGATGGCGAAACTAAAAGCTGCAAATATTGATTACGGTCCCGCCTTGCCGCAAAATTTTGATCCAAAGCAACCACCAAGTGGCGATGCGGCTGTAGAGGGTGCTGGTGCCGGATTTGCTCCAACGACTTCCCCAGAGGAATCAACGGAGTCCCCGGGTTCGCCAAATGCTCCCCGGCAATTGACGCGCAACGACATAAAGGATTTGAATTTCAAGTCGCCTTATTATTGGGAAGCGGGAGCCTTTGGAACAGCAAAGGCAGGCAATATATTTCTGGGCTTTGACGGCCGACGCTTAATTTACGAAGTTTTGGAGGGGGCTGTCGTATACCTGGTTGTAAACGGCAAGCCGGATAAGGTTGGTAAATTTTTTGCACAGACTAAAAAAGGCTTTATCAATGATGTAGAAAACTACCCTATTTCTAGCGGAGCAAAAGCGGCTGGAGGAATGAAAACCCTTGCTGAATTTGAAGCTGCCGTTCTGATGGGAATGGCCTGCACAATAAATTGGACCGGATTCATCGTAATTACCGGAGTAGATCTTCTCCGGTTTGCAGTAACGCACGGACCCCAATTCAACAATTATAAAAGAGCATTTGAAGCTGTCATGAAAGCACAAACGGTGCTTAAAACGCATGCTCCCACGCTGTATGAGAAATTGGTAAAGAAAATTCTCGTATCAGTTGGATCAAACATTCCTAGCTCTGCAGTGAATGATCCCGAAATTATTGGAAAAATGATCGGTACTATGATAGTCAAATTTGGGAAAGCCGGTACGGCTTCAAGGCTGGGAGCGTTGGGTTATGTATTTACAATGCTGTGGGATTTGGCAGTCGCGGCAGTTAAGAGCGTGCCGGGAGCGGGGGTGAAATCTGCTGAACAAATAGCCGAAGAGATCGTAATTGAGATGCGGAAAGAGGGACTAAATATTTCACCGGCCGATGCGAAACAAATTGTCGCCGAGATCCAAAGAAACCCAAGGGCGGTCGAGCAAGCTTTGAACCAACTTAACCAAGCGTTTAGTGTTATTCGGTAATCGCCCACCAGAGGGTTTGACTGGATGCCTTCAAATGACTAAAATCATTATTTCTAACGTGGTGAGTTACGGCAACTTGCGACCACGAAAAATAAACTGCTAAACAGCTTAAAAAAGTTTTCAAAGAAAGCCTTGTGTTGTTTAGCACGAGGCGTTTCTATTTATGGGTAATTTTCTGGACCTACTAAAAGAAAAGATCGTCGTCTTTGACGGGGCGATGGGGAGCAGTTTGCAGGCTCAGGAATTGTCTATCGAAGACTGGGGCGGACAGGAGTTTGAGAATTGCTCGGAGAATTTGCTTTACACAAAGCCGGAGGCGATTGAGATCGTTCACACGGACTTTTTAGACGCGGGCTGTGATGTCATCGAAACTAATAGTTTCGGCGGTTCGGAAGTTGTTTTAAAAGAATTTGGGATTGCCGATAAGACGTACGACGTCAACAAAAAAGCAGCAGAGATGGCAAAGCGTTTGGCGAATGATTATTCGACTAACGGCAAACCGCGTTTTGTAGCGGGTTCGATCGGTCCTGGCACGAAATTGCCGACGCTTGGGCACATTACTTTCCGCGATTTGAAAGACGCTTATGTTGAACAGGTTCGGGGACTTTTTGACGGCGGTTCGGATCTTATTGTTGTTGAAACGTGTCAGGATTTACTTCAAACAAAAGCCGCTTTGATGGCGATCTTTGAACTTTTTGAACGGGAAAAAGTTCAGATTCCTGTTTTTGCACAAGTTACGATCGAAACTTTTGGAACGATGCTCAACGGCACGGAGATCGGTGCGGCTTTGACGGCTTTGAATCCTTTTCCGATTGATGTGATCGGAATGAATTGCGGAACGGGACCAAAGCAGATGGCGGAATCGCTCAAATATTTATGTGAACATTCGTCGATTCCCGTTTCGGTTTTACCAAATGCGGGTTTGCCCGAAGTCAAAGACGGCAAACAGCATTATGACGAAACGCCCGAAAGTTTTACGAAACAGGTCGTCCATTTCGCCAAAGATTATGGTGTAAATATCGTCGGCGGTTGCTGCGGGACAACACCCGAACATATCAGGATGCTCCGCGACGAAATCGAACGAATTTCCCCGAAAGAAAGAAATGCTTCTCTTGCGCCATCTGCGTCTTCAATTTATTTCCGACAACCGTATCAACAGGACGCGTCATTCCTCATAGTTGGCGAACGTGTAAACGCTTCGGGTTCTCGCAAGATGCGGAATTTGCTTGACGATGAAAATTGGGACGGACTCGTCAATCTTGCAAAAGAACAGGAACGCGAAGGCGCTCACATTCTCGATGTAAACGTGGATTTTGTCGGACGCGATGGCGTAGCCGATATGAAAGAGCTCATTTCGCGGCTGGTTACAAATGTGAAGATCCCTCTGATGCTCGATTCGACCGAATGGGAAAAAATGGAGGCCGGACTCGAATACGCAGGCGGGAAATGTATTTTGAATTCGACCAACTACGAAGATGGCGAAGAGCGTTTTTATAAAGTTTTGGAGCTCGCGAAAAGATTTGGTGCGGCTGTCGTTATCGGTTTGATCGACGAAGACGGAATGGCGCGGACGACCGAAGACAAGGTGAAAATCGCCCGTCGCGCTTTTAAAGATGTGGTTAATTACGGCATTGAAGCCCACGATATTTTCTTTGATCCGCTAGCTCTGCCGATCTCAACAGGAATCGAAGAAGATCGTGAAAACGCCGCAAAGACGATTGCGGCGATCAAGCAGATCAAAGAAGAAATGCCCGACGCAAATATTATTTTGGGCGTTTCAAATATCTCTTTCGGTTTGAATCCTGCATCGCGTGTTGTTTTGAATTCGGTGTTCTTGCACGACGCGGTTGAAGCCGGAATGAATTCGGCGATCGTAAACTCCTCGAAAATTTTGCCGCTGAATCGTTTTAATGAACGCGAGATCGAAGTTGCAAGAGAATTGATCTATGACAAACGCCAGTTTGAAGGCGACATCTGCACTTACGATCCCTTGACCGAATTCACCACGCTTTTTGAAGGCAAGACTACAAAGTCCATGAAAAAGGATACGACGAACCTTTCGATCGAAGAAAAGTTGAAATATCACATCATCGACGGCGAAAAGATCGGCCTCGAAGATTCGCTAAATGAAGCGCTCAAAAAATATCCCCCTCTCGACATCATCAACGTTCATCTGCTTGGTGGGATGAAGGTCGTCGGTGATCTGTTCGGTTCCGGACAAATGCAGCTTCCCTTTGTTTTGCAGTCTGCCGAAGCGATGAAAGCGGCCGTAAATTTTCTCGAACCCTTCATGGACAAGGTCGAAGGCGAATCAAATAAGGGCGTAATGGTACTCGCAACAGTAAAAGGCGATGTTCATGACATCGGCAAGAATTTGGTTGATATCATACTGACCAATAATGGCTATAAGGTCGTAAATCTCGGGATTAAACAACACGTTGATACAATTCTCGATGCGGCGGTAGAACACAAGGCTGACGCCATCGGAATGAGCGGACTGCTCGTAAAATCAACCTTGGTAATGCGTGATAATCTCGAAATAATGAATGAACGCGACATTAAAACACCGGTAGTTTTAGGCGGTGCAGCACTAAATCGCCGATATGTTGATAACGATCTGATCCCGCTTTTCAATAGTAAATTATTCTATGCCCGTGATGCGTTTGACGGTCTGAATGCGATGGATGAATTAACCGCAAAGGACGCAACGGAAGAGGTAGAAACCCGCACCCCGGTAAGGGTGCAAAAAGCTGTTGCAGGTAACCGAAAAACCGAAGACCCAAAGCCAAAACCCGAAGACCAAATCGTCGAAACAATTTCCGACGAAGAAGATCTAGTCGGCGAAGACGCAAAACTCGGCAAACAGGCCGCCAGAGTTTCTGCCAGACAAACGGGCGACACGACCCACACGACAAAATCAGATGTTAAACCGGTCAAAAATATCCCGACCGCACCTTTTTACGGTTCAAAGGTTGTTGAAATTACAGACTTAACAAAAGTCTTCGCGTTTATAAACGAGATCGCACTTTTCAAAGGTCAATGGCAATACAAGCAAGGCAAGAGATCGCCGGAAGAATATAAAAAGATCGTCGAAGAAACCGTGCTTCCGAAATTCAACGAGATCAAAGCGAAAGCCATCGCAAATAAGTTGCTCGAAGCAAAACTGGTTTACGGCTATTACCCGTGCCAATCTGAAGGCAATGATCTGATAATTTACAAGTCGGACGAAAAGACTGAAACAATGCGTTTTACCTTCCCGCGCCAACCGCTCGAACAACGCGGAAGCAAAAACCTATGCCTCGCTGATTTCTTCGCATCAAAGGAATCGGGCAAAATTGATGTCGTGCCGTTTCACCTAGTAACAATGGGACGGCGAGCGTCGGAGCATTCCGCGGGGCTCTTCAAAAACGATGATTACACCGAATACCTTTTGTTCCACGGTCTGTCGGTAGAATCCGCCGAAGCCCTTGCCGAAATGTGGCACAAACGGATCCGCGAAGAGCTTGGAATCGCAACCCACGACGCGCCCGAAATTACCAAACTCTTCCGCCAAGGCTACCAAGGCTCGCGTTACAGCTTCGGTTACCCCGCCTGCCCCAACATTGAGGACCAAACAAAACTCTTTGAATTACTAAAACCCGAAAGAATTGGCGTCGAACTTACCGATGAATTTATGCTCGACCCCGAACAATCAACGTCGGCAATAATCCTTCATCATCCGGATGCGAAGTATTTTAATGTAGAATGATTGAATGCAATATCTAGCAGCAATTCACGGCAGGGCTATAAGCAGATTGATTATTGTTTATAGGCTTGCATTTTTTGTGGGTGCATTGAATCGATGCAGAATAATAATGAATTACAAAGACATCATCACAATCGAATCAAACGACCGCGGCGGAAAACGTTACATTCGCGGGATGTGAATCACAATTGAAGATGTTTTGGGATATCTTGCTTCTGGAATGACTGAGGATCAAGTAGTAGAAGAATTTCCCTATCTCGAGAAAGACGATATTTTTGCGTCTTTGGTTTATGGACTAGATGGTGAAGATATTCCTCCCAAAATCAGAAGTTTGCAGTTTGATCTACTGATGAAGAAAACACCAAACGAAAGAGTTGCAATGGATGTGAGATGTTTCATACAAAACGTGAAATGATTTTAGCTGCCCTGCCAAAAGAATTATCCGATGAAGAAGTGAAAAAGCGTCTGTATTTTCGCACTTATGGTGAAAACCTTCCCGAAGATTTTTTTGACCGTCGAAACATTCCGAATATCTAGCTTTAATCTCAACGCAAATACTACGAAAGCCGCTGAATAATCTAAACCATACGCGTGCAATTTCGTCCACCTTGGTAATTTTGCTTAATTCTGGCCTGTTTGGGCCGAGACACTTAAAAAGCAAAACGAATATGATTCAGTTTCCCGCTTCTCATTAATCGCATCGATCCTGCAATTTAGACGCTCTAGAAACCTTGCTACTCAGGCAATATGTTGTGGTAACATTCCGAAAAAGGAAAAAATTATGTCAATCAGTCATTTACCGAATGGCTTCACGAGTGTGACGCCGTATTTCATTGTTTCGGATGCGAAATTGTTTTCAAACTTTTTACGTGAAGCTTTTGGCGCCGAAGTTGTCCATGAACATATTGACGACGGCGTTTTTCGTCATGGCGCTTATCGGGTTTTTGGGGCAATGATAGAAGTGAGCGAAGGTAATGAAGAATACCCGCCGCGACAAATCTCGATTCATCTTTATGTACCTGATTGTGACGAAGTCTTTCAAAAAGCACTTGCGGCGGGCGGACAAACAGTCTATGACGTCGCCGATATGCCTTATGGCGAGCGCTCCGGAGGCATTGAGGACCCGTGCGGAAACAGTTGGTGGATAGCGACGCAAAAGGTTGATATGTATCCGGTTAATTAAGGAGGAGAAATCGAAATGGCCGAAACGGAAGGACGGGAAACATCAATATCAAAACACGGTGAATTTTGCTGGGCAGAACTGGCGACAACCGATCTCACCAACTGCAAGGAATTCTACAAAAATGTATTTGGTTGGGAGGTACCTGAAAGCAGATCAGAAGGCGTCGGCGGAGTGAAATATCAGGAATTCAATCTGCCGGGCGAATATCCGATGGGCGGAATGTTTGATATGAAACATATTTACGGCGAAAATCCGCCGCCGCCGCATTTTATGAATTATCTTGCGGTCGATGACGTCGATGAAACCGCAGCACGCGTCGAAGGTTTGGGTGGGAAATTGATGCATCCGGCAAAAGATATTCCAAACGTCGGCCGTATGGTTACGATTCAAGATCCGACCGGTGCGGCGGTTACCTTGATCACATTAAAGGTAGGCGAACATCATGGCTGAATATACTACGCCGAAACACGGAGCAGTCTGCTGGCGTGAACTTCAAACAAAAGATGTTGAAACGGCCAAGACATTTTATAAGGAATTGGTCGGTTGGGAGCTTCCGAAAAGCAAACTTTCACCAATCGAATATGCGGAGATCCATGTCGGCGAAAAAGCGATCGGCGGAATTATGGAGCTAAACGAAGGCTTCGGCGACGGCTGGGAACATATTCCTTCTCATTGGGGAACTTATATCGCGGTTGACGATTGCGACGCGGCCTTTGAAGCCGTTAAAGCCAACGGCGGCCAGACGATGTGCCCTCCGTTTGACGCACCAAATGTTGGACGCATCTGCATCGCGGCAGATCCAAGCGGCGCACATTTTTCAATGATCGAATTTATTAAAGAATAGGAGGGGGAATATGGATCAAGCAACAAAAACAATGATTGATAACCTGCATAAAAATACAGGTAAAACATTGGAGCAATCGGTGAAAGTCGCAAAAGGTGAAAAACTCGAAAAACACGGCCAGATCGTTAAATTTTTGAAAGAAAAACATTCATTTACCTATGGATTTGTCAGCCTTGTAGCACATAAGACCCTAAAGTCGGACGCCGGCTCAGCGGACAATCAGGGGGAATTGATCGTTCACCAATACAAAGGAAAAGCGCACTTTAAGCCGCTTTACGATGAGTTGATGTCCAGAATCGAAAAATTCGGAAAAGACATTGAAATTGCACCGAAAAAACAATACGTAAGTTTGCGGAGAAAGAAAACAGTTTGCGATCTTGAAGCCCGCGACGAAGACGAGATTTGAAATCGGCTTGAATCTGAAAGGTCATAAACCAAAAGGTAAGCTCGAAGACGTCAAAGCTGCAAACTCGATGTGTTCGCATATTATAAATTTGGCGGACGAAAATGATATTGATAAAGAGGTTATCGATTGGGTTAAAGCCTCTTATGATTCGGCGGGATAATGAAAAAAAGGAACAGATTCTTGATCATATCAACCGCGGTTGAATCGACCTTTTTTGAAATGTTGGACTTGACCAATTGGAAATGCATTTTTTAAATCCTAACAAACGAGGAGAATAACAATGAAATTACACGCATATTTGTCTTACCCGGGGACGTGTCGGGAAGCTTTGGATTTTTACGCCTCAATTTTGGGTGGTGAAATTGGTGAAACCCATCTTTATGACGATTCCCCGATGGAATCGCCGGAGAGTAAGGGTAAAATTATGCACACGAGTTTTAAATTTGGAGGCGAAATGAATTGATGGCGTCGGATGTAATTGGGCGACCGGTTCCTTCGGAAAGCAATATCACGCTTTCTATTAGTTTGAGCGATCACGCGGAAGCCCAGCGCATATTTAATGCAATGTCTGAGGGTGGAAAAGTAATGATGCCTTTTCAAAAGACTTTCTGGGCAGAGGGTTTCGGTATGTTAACCGATAAGTTTGGGATTGGTTGGATGGTTAATTGTGATTAAAGAAAACCGGATTAATTACTTTGAATCTCGTTTTCCGAGTCCGAATTTTGAAACGATCGTCTCGTTTAGGAGAATGAGGTGCAGGGTCGCTTATATAACAAACCGCAATGGAATTTACACAAATATCACCGATCTTGCGCATCTTCGATGAAACACGAGCGAGAGAA
Source organism: Pyrinomonadaceae bacterium (assembly GCA_041746475.1). Taxonomy (GTDB): domain Bacteria; phylum Acidobacteriota; class Blastocatellia; order Pyrinomonadales; family Pyrinomonadaceae; genus Aridibacter. The sequence goes on from JBGTGX010000157.1 coordinate 10,074, forward strand.
TTTTATATCGATTTTCTCGAATTTGAGATTGAATTTGAACATCGCTTTGCGGAAAACATGCCGCTATACCTCGGCCTAAAACTCGGAAATTTCATCCTTCACCTGAGCGAACACAGCGGCGACGCGACGCCGGGGGCTGCGGTGTATATCGAAATGAAGGACCTAAAGGATTATCACGCACGATTAGCGGCGAAAGATTACAAATACTACAAACCGGGAATTAAGGATTCAGGATTTGGAACGATCGAGATGGAGATTCTCGATCCTTTTCATAATCGCTTGAGTTTTAATCAAAGGATTTCGGAGAATGAATAAGGCAAGGATCATCGGGATTGCACCCCAGATCGTGGTCAAAGATGTTGCAAAGACTGCCGAATACTATCGCGATGTATTGGGTTTCCCCGATATCAATTATTTCGGCGATCCGCCTATTTACGCAATGGTCGGCAGAGATTCGTTTGAAGTGCATTTTGGGAAATCAGATAGCGGCGGGATTCAAACCAACGAAACGATTCGGAGAGGCAATCCTGATTTTGTGATATGGGTTCCGGAAATTGAAGATTTTTTTGAAGAGCTCAAAGCAAAAAACGCCGATATTGTTCAGGGTATATTAATGCGGTCATGCGGACGTGAATTTGTTGTTCGCGATTGCGACGGACATAAATTTATGGTTGTAGATTAAGGAATGGTCTACCCATTTCGTTGAGCCTACAACCAGAATTTGTGAATTTAACGGAATATGGAAGAACACCGGCGAAAATTTAGAACGATCGATGAATATATCGACGGTTTTCCCACGGAAGTCCGGAAAATCTTAGAGAAAATTCGCCGAACAATTCGAAAAGCCGCACCAAAAGTGGACGAAGCGATAAGCTATCAAATTCCGACGTTTAAGTTTTCATGGAAACCTGATTCATTTCGCCGCATACGAAAGGCACATTGGCTTTTATCCGGGGGCAAAGGGGATCAAGACGTTCGAGTCTGAACTTACGGGTTACAAAACTTCGAAAGGCGCCGTGCAGTTTACGATAGATCAGCCAATGCCTCTTAGTTTAAGAACCAGAATCGTGAAATTTCGCGTTAAAGAAAATATGGAGAAATTTAGAAATGACGAATCTAATATCCACGTGTCTGTGGTTTGATGGAAAAGCTAATGAAGCGGCAGATTTCTACCGCTCGGTTTTTGAAAACTCGAAAATCACGTCTGAAAACGAACTAACTGTGGCGTTTGAGATCGGAGAAAGTAAGTTTCTGGGTTTAAACGGAGGCCCGATGTTTAAGATAAATCCATCGATCTCATTTTTTGCAAACTGCGATTCTGTCGAAGAAACGGACACAAAATGGGAAGCACTTTCCTACGGCGGATTAGAACTGATGCCGCTCAATAGCTATCCGTGGAGTGAAAGATACGGCTTTTGCCAGGATAAATACGGTGTCTCCTGGCAAGTAATGAAAGGCGACATCGGCGGACAAAAAATCGTACCGGCGTTGATGTTTACACAGGCAAATGCCGGGAAAGCTGAAGAGGCGATGAATTTTTACACAACAGTTTTTCCGGATTCGAGAATCGGTAGTATATCGCGTTACGAAGAGGGCGAGCCGGATGTTGAAGGAGCGGTAAAGCACGGTCAGTTTATCCTTGGCGGAAGGAATTTTGTCGCGATGGATAGCTCTGCAGCCCATGAATTCAGGTTCAACGAAGGTGTTTCAATCGTAGTTAATTGCGAAAATCAAGAAGAAATTGATTGTTATTGGGAGAAATTTATCGCCGATGGTGAAGAGTCGATGTGTGGATGGCTCAAAGATAAATGGGGCGTTTCATGGCAAATCGTGCCCTCAAATATCGGCGAACTATTAACGGATCCGGATCGCGCAGGGCGAATCACCCCGGTTTTGATGCAGATGAAAAAATTAAACATTGCCGCGCTCGAATCGGCTTAGTTTGGAGGTTAAATGATGAAATACGCTGTCATAATTGTTCGAACTTTGATGGGACTTTTGTTTCTTTTTGCATCGATCACGGTGCTGCTTAATCTCTTCCCACAGCGCGAACTAAAGGGCAACGTCAAACTTTTTATGGATGGGGTAACCGCAACCGGATATTTTATGACGCTCCTGAAAGTCACGGAGCTAGTCTGCGGAATTGCTCTAGTTGCCGGGCGTTTTGTACCGCTTGCATTGGTGGTAATTTCACCGATAATCGTAAACATATTTCTCTTTCATGTATTTGTAGATACTCAAGGCTTACCGGTCGCGATCTTCTTGGTTGCGGCAAATGCATTTCTGGGTTTTGCTTATCGAGAGAAATTTGCCCCGCTTTTCACCGCGAAATAGGAGGAAAAACGCATACTCAATCCGGAAAAGGTTGTCCGTTTATGTGTTTGGCCTGGGCATCGCTCTTTCTAGGTAATTCTTCTTGTTTTGCAAAAGCTTTTTGGCTTTGGCCGCTAAAAATAATCACGAACATGGATTTCGATTATGAATTATAAAATCAGAAGATTGCGCGTTGAAGAAATTGAACAGGCAAAATATCTTTTTCGATGGTTCCAGGAAGACGATGGAATTCAAAACCCTGCCATTCCATCTGATAGCCACCTGAACAAGCTCCTTGCAAGAGATGATTTTCACGCTTTGGCAGCCTTTGATAAGGAAACCTTGATCGGAGGGCTGACGGCCTACGAACTCGCGGGATACAAAAATGAAAAACCCGAGATGTTTCTCTTCGAATTGGGCGTCAGCGAAAATTATCGAAGAAAAGGGGTTGCTGCGGCATTGATTGATGCGCTGAAGGAATTATGTCGCGAAAAGGAGATTGACGAAATGTTTGTCGGAGCACTCGCCGACAATTTTGCCGCTGTCAAACTTTATGAACATACGGGCGGAAAAGCCGCGAGTGTAATTGAATTTACGTACAAACTTGCCTGACCGCGATCAAATTGAACTAGCCAACCGTTTCATTACATTCAATATTAATCCGGCTGTTGAAGCTAAATATGCCAGATCGATTGTTTCGTAGGTATCCGTTGGCCTGTGATAATGCGGGGTATCTTCGTTTTTGTATTCTTCGGTAATCCCATTTGCGTTTAAACCGAATTCGCGAAAAGCGTGTGATCTGTCGATGGAACATCGGTTTTATGAACGGTGATCGAGAGTTTTTCGGCTTCTTCGCGATACAGTTTCTCAAGCTCGGGAGCCGGAGCTCAAGTTCGATCGCACGGTCGCGATCGGCATCCCAGCCCATTTGTTCGCCCGTATGTGCCGAGTGGAGATTTATGCCGTCATTTTTTAGCTTTGCCGCAAATGCGCGGCTTCCGATCAAGCCCTGTTCCTCTTGGTCAAATTGGTCAAAGAAAATAATTATGAAATTTCGAGTGTGAACTTTCAGCATAGCGAGATCATGTGCGACACCAAAAACGAGCGCGGTTCCCGAGGCATTGTCGTTTGCTCCCGGACTTCCCTTCACCAAATCGTAATGCGCCCCTAGTAATACAAATTCCTCCGACTTTTCTGTCGCGGGAATTATCGCATAGATATTTGTTCCTTCGCTTTTTGTCTTGTAACGGTGGCGTTTCGGCTTTAATCCTATATTGCGGAGATATTCATACAAAAGGTTCGCGGAGGCTTTTCGCGCCAGAACCGAAGATCGATCCGTCAATTTCACCTCAGACATCCGGGACAATACTCGCTTTTCATTTCCGATATTGGTTTTTACATTGATCGATTGATTTCCGGTAAGCTTTGCCAGTAATTCCGATTGGAGCTCGGCAAATTTTGGTGAAAATTCATCGACCGCTTGCCCAATGACCGAACTCTCAAGAAACGACAAGCAGATTACTAAACCGGCGAACATTGTGTTTTTCTTTTTTATCAGCATCTAGTCCTCAAAATTTACACCAAATAGGAGCAGTTCCTCATCGTCATTTGGAATGTTTATCGTTTGTTCGTATTTTAGGCCGACCTTTTCGAGCAGCGCGATCGAGGCCTTATTATAACCTACCGTAATCGCAACGATCCGTTTCAAACCCAGCTCATTTCTGGCATAATCAAGCGTTGCAGATGCAATTTCATAGCCGTATCCCTTACCCGTAAACTCCGGGAGCATCGCAAAACCGATGTCAACATCGTCCAGCGTATCGCGTTTCACCAAACCGCACATTCCAATTGGGGTTGCTTGCGGCTTTAATTCGACCATCGAAAGACCAAAGCCGTGTTCCCGGTAACTCTTCATCGTTCGGTCTTCGATATATTTACGCGCATCATCCAGGCTGTTCACGTTTTTATTTCCGATAAACTCCAACCAACCAGCCGATTTCAATAATTCTAGTATGAATCCCGCGTCGCTAAGTTCGAACTCGCGAAGTTTTAGTCGCTTCGTCTCAAGAATCACTTTTTTCGTTAATCTCCCTCGGTGGGCGTTTCCGTCAGAGCCGGACTAACCGATAAATAAGAACACAATGTGCCTTTTGTATCCGAATTCTATCAATTGTTTCACTGAGCAAAAATCAAAAAGATTCGCTGTTGGCCGCGATCTGAGTTTATTGAAAATGACTCCTCGAAAATTTTCGAGTCATCCAAACAATCAATAATAGGTAAAATAGCAATCCGATAAGAAGATAAATCCCGTAACTTTCATTGTTAACGTAATGATTGAAACCTTGATAAACCCAATATGTCGGGAGGCTTGCAAAGACAAACGAGAATTCTCCGGGAACAATAAATGCCAGGACGGGCAAGGTGATTGGAATATTAAATAGTTTTTGCCAGGTCATTCCCTCAAGTTTATTTTTTGCCATTACCGCGACAAACAAAACCATTAACGGAGCAATTAGCCCGGAAAGCGCTGAATATAAAAGATTCACAGGAATCGAAAGATGGTGATAAGGTTCGACCAAAAACAATAGAAAAGTCGCGATTGTTGATAGCAAGAAAGGAGCAATTAAACGAAATAGCACAAACCAGAATTTGGAAACTGGAAGAACTCCATATACTTTGGCAACATTTTTGTCATTTTCGTCGATCAAAACCATCGAATAAATAAACCCAAAGATCAACGCCCCCTGATTAGCGAAAAACATCATTAGGATCGGCACGTAAACTTCAAGGACCTCAAATCTACCGACAACATAGGGCAATCCATAACGGACGACCAAAAGGTTTAGCAATGGAAAGACGAAGAATAAGTTGAGTGACTTGTCACGAAAGACAAGTCTGAAATCATTTAGCGCAACTTTCACCAACTTTTCCATGTTATTTTATGCGTAAACTACTTTCGATTTGAATATCCGGTAAACGAACCAGTAAATTATCGGAGTCCAAATAGCGATCGAAATGTACCCCAGAACCAATTCCGCAAAATTTGGTGAAGCGCTGTATGAGTTTGAAATCAACCAAAGACTTCCCCGCATTGGCATTAGGTCAAAGCCAATGAAGTCGGTCAATTCGAAATAATTTATCATTGGAAGACTTAAGAAAATTAAGATTGGAATCGAACGCAAGATAAAATGCAGAATCTCGGTTGTATAGCTGAGAATATAAATCCCGATAAAGCTAAATATTATCGTCGTTGAAAGAATTCCAGTTGAAAAATGAATTGCATTAAACGACGTCCCTTTTGCAACAAAGACCATTACCAATGCGCAAAAAAGACAACTTATTGAAAGCGTCAAAACTCTCGAAAGCAAATAGACATGATGATTCAACGGCGTGATAAATAGAGCGGGCAAAACCTCCTGGTCTTTTTCTAAAATTATAGAAAAACCTATAAAGATATAGCCGATCAATGCAGGATCGCTAATAATTATAAGCGTTAACAATTTTTCTATATTTCCCAGATCTTTTAAGAAATAGATCACAATTGCATAAAATACAGTTATGCCAATAATCATTGTGGTCAGGTTATTTCTCTGAAAAATCAGAAACTGCCATTTTATTTGTTCGAAAAACCCAATCATCCAAGTAATTTTTCGCCTGTCACATTGATAAAAACTTCTTCCAGCGTCGCTTCTTGCGTGTTAATTCTCTTGATTTCAATGTGCCTTATAAACTCCAGAAAATCAGGATTATTTCCCAGATCTTCAAGTGGAAATTCTCTTGATTTTTCATTTATTAACTCAACTTTGACTGAGTGCTTACCATATTGTTTTTTCAAAGTAGAAGGTTTATCTGTAAGCCGAATCTCGCCTTCAACGATAAAGGAAACACGATCGCAAAGTTCGTCGGCAGTTGCCATATCGTGTGTGGTCACAAAAATTGTTTTGCCTTGATCTTTTAGCTTTACAATGTGCCGTTTAATTTTTTGGGCGTTTATTGGGTCGAGGCCGGAAGTCGGTTCATCAAAAAACAAGATATCAGGATCGTGCATGATGGCCCGCACAAAATTCAGACGCATACTCATTCCCTTCGAAAATTCTTCGACCCTTTTATTTACGCTGGCTTCGAGCCCAACGATCTCAAAAAGCTCGTGAAGGCTCAACATATTCTCTCTCGGATAGAAAGAAGCGAATAACTCAAGATTTTCTTTTGCCGTGAGTTTTAGATAGTGATTTGGAAGTTCGAAACCGACGCCGATTCGCTCAAAATATTCTTTTCCCCAATCGCTTAAGTTTCTATCTTTTATTAAAATTTCGCCTTCAAAATTGTGAAGTATTTTATAGAGCACCTTTTGAGTCGTGCTCTTTCCCGCTCCTGAAGGTCCGAGAAATCCAAATATTTCGCCTTGTGCGATTTCGAAATTCAAGTTTTTCAGCGTAATTTCGTGAGCCGTTGGATAACTATATGAAAGATTTTTAACGTTTATCATGTTATTTACGAGCAAATCATATTCCAATAGCAAACACTCACTCAACATTGAAAAGCCAATAATTGGAATAAAACTTCTACCGAAATGTTATAAAGTAAAATTATGTCTACAGAAAAAATAACGTTTGATAACAGCCGGGGCGAAAAACTCTCAGCGAAATTGGAGTTGCCGATCGATCAAAGACCTCACAACTTCGCGATCTTTGCTCATTGCTTTACATGCAACAAGAACTTCAAAGCGGTTAGATATGTTACGCAGTCATTGACGGCTGAAGGATTTGGTGTTTTGAGCTTTGATTTTACGGGATTGGGAGAAAGCGAGGGCGATTTTGCCGATACGACATTTTCGAGCTCGGTCGACGATCTGCTATGTGCGGCGAATTATCTAAAGGAGAATCATAAACCTCCGGCTATGGTTATTGGACATTCTTTGGGCGGCTCCGCTGCGGTTTTAGCCGCAAGTCTGCTTGAAGAAATTAAAGCGGTGGTAACAATTGGCGCTCCTTCATCTCCTCAGCACGTCAAAAATCTTCTGCAGGGCGGTATTGAAGAATTGGAGCAAACTGGTGTCGCGGAAATAAATATTGGCGGAAGACCATTCCATCTCAAAAAAGAATTTCTTGATGATCTGGAAAATCAGAATCTTCTTGACGTCATCAAACAGATGCGGAAATCTTATCTCTTTTTGCATTCCCCACAAGATTCCATCGTCAGCATCGAAAATGCAGCGGAACTTTACCAGGCGGCGCATCACCCGAAAAGCTTTATCTCTTTGGAAGGTGCCGACCATCTTTTATCCAATGAAAAAGACGCGAGTTATGCGGGCTACGTTATTGGAAATTGGTCAAAGCGTTATCTTGAGATCCCGGAAAAAAAAGAGCTTTCAACCCAAAGCCACATAGTTGCCTACCTGGGAAACGAAGAGAAATTTACGACCCAGATCAAAGCAGATAATCATCGTCTGATTGCAGATGAGCCAAAACGTTTTGGCGGTAATGATTTTGGAGCTTCGCCTTATCAATTAATTGCCTCGGGCTTAGCAGCTTGCACCGTAATGACTCTAAGGCTTTATGCCGAGCGCAAGAAATGGGACTTACGCGAAGTTTATTGCCACATACGACACGAAAAAACTCATCTTGAAGATTGTGGGAATTGTGAAAATCCGAAATCAAAAATTGATAAATTCACCCGGGAACTTAAAATGATCGGTGACCTGGATGATAAACAAAAGCAAAGATTATCCGAAATCGCGGATAAATGCCCCGTTCATCGAACGCTTGAAAGCTCAGTTCGTATCGAAACGAAACTTATTGGCTGAACGTTTTAGAAAGTGATAATTGTCAAACTGCTTTTCCTGACCCCATTCTAACCGAAACTGCTAAAAACACCGTTTCTCGGTAAGATTTATTATTTTAATCCTTAGGATAAGCAAGCCCCGATTCTCTTTTAGATGAAAACTTCCAAGCTTATTTGAATATGTTATTTCTGCTATAATATCGAACACTAACATTTAATTCGGAACAGAAGAGCGAAATTATGAGTGAAGAAAAAAAAGCAGCCACACGGGAAGAAGAATCTGAGAACAAGAGTGATAGTCAAACTGTTGAAAACTTGCAAGCAGTCGGCCAAATTATTTTAGGCGAGATTGAGAAAGTAGGTGGAATTTTAGTGGCTGATCCAATTGCTCAAGCCGAAGGCGACTACAACATAGAAGTAGGAAGGCAACATAAAGAATTAAGCGACGAACTTGCCGAAACTGATCCGGATAAAAACAACTCGGAAAAGGATGACTAAAAAATCGGCAATTATTTCAGAAATTGCAGAAATAGTATATGTAGTGCGTGAGATGACCTTGTTTATTTAGCAAAGTCATTTTTTTGTAGCACGTCACTCGATTCGAAATTAGACTCTTTTTATATGACACATAAAATTTTCATTGCCGGTTCGGGTGGAATTGGGCAGGCGACTGCGGTTCTTTTACGCGAATGGTCGTCCACGGAAGTCGATCTTTTTTTAGGCGATATTTCAGAAGAAAGCCTTCAAAAAGCACAAATTTTTATTACGCACCTTTCGCAGCGAACAAGCCGTGTCGAAAAAGTATTGATGCCAAATGACGGGATTAGCGACTCGATGAAAACGGCTTTTGAACAGTGTCAAATCTTGCTCGATTGTTCTCCGGGTTCGCAAGCACCACGGATGGCGCAGTTTGCAAAGGATTTTAAGATGCACTATGCCAATCTCACGGAATATGTTGCCGAAACTGATGCCGTTATCGAGATTGCAAAAGGCGCGGACACAGGTTTCGTTGTCCAAACAGGACTCGCTCCCGGTTTTATAAATGTATTAGCGGTTTCGCTCTACAACGAGTTTGTTGAGAAACATGAAAATGAGAAGGTTGAAAGGATCGGAATGAAGGTTGGGGCGCTATCGACCCATGCACATTCGCCGCATTTTTATGGATTTACATGGTCACCGATCGGTGTAGCGACCGAATACGTAAAAACTGCCCGCGTCGTTCGAAATTACAAAAGAGTCCACCTCCCCGCACTTTCCGAACGAGAACGAATCATCATTAACGGCTACTCCTATGAAGCCGACCTAACATCGGGAGGTGCCGCGAATCTTCCGCGATTTTTTGGTGGAAAAACGAAAAACCTCGATTACAAAACACTTCGCCATCCGGGACATTACCGTTGGGTGGAGGGTTTGATAAAAAAGCTTCCATTTGATGAAGATCTTCCGCAGAATCTGGAAGATGTAATGCTTGAAAAAGTTCCTTCGGTCGAGGATGATTTTGTCATCGTTCATTCGTCCGTCGATGGCTACGATTTACAGGGACGCAGGCGAATGGTCGAAAAAGCGTTTCATATCAAGCCGCTTGAGATTAACGGACATTATCTACGCGCAATACAAACGACTACCGCCGCACCACTTGCCGAATGCGCCGATATGCTTGCGTCAAATAAACATAAGGGCGTGATAATGCAGAGTGAAATCGAACCCGGAAGTTTTCTAAATGGAAACTTTGTTAGCCGAATTTATCAGGGCTAGCATGCTGGGCGTCGCCCAATAATTGGGATCACGATGGCATTTAGGGATCCCCGTAGTCGTCAGGCTGAGCAAAAAAGTTCGGCGTCACATTTGTCATTGCATTGCACTATCGTGAATCCTGTGAACCATCGCGGCCTCGAATTGTTATTGAAATTTAATTCGTTTAAACTTTGCCGATGGTCGAAAGCTTGCAGAAATCCACTAATACTCAGGATTCCCCGCTCCTTCCCGGGACCGAAGAAATCTCGGTTATCGGAAAGATGGAGCGAATCGGCTTTTGGCTCACCCATCGTATGAATCTCGGACGATGGAAGCGTTTCTGGGGATTCTGCCAGCGCCATATCGGTTCGCTTTGGATAAAGATCTGTACCTACAACCTGATGAACGTTTTCGGAATAGAAAACTTCGAAAACAGCGACTCGAGCCGCCCACTTCTTCTCGTCGCTAATCATCGCTCGTTTTTTGATATGTATTGCGTTTCCAGTGTGATCTTTCGCCAAACGAAGCGCCCGATAAAACTTTATTTTCCGGTGCGTGCGAAGTTTTTTTACGACAATCCGTTTGGATGGTTTGTAAACTTTGCCATGGGCTGGTGGTCCATGTATCCGCCATTTTTTCGGGAGGCGAAACAGGCGAAAAAGCGGGAATTTGACAGGTATTCGCTTCGGCGTTTGATACAGATATGTACTGAAGGCGAAGCGCACGTCATCGGATTTCACCCTGAGGGCAAACGAAATCTAAAGCCGAATCCGTATGAATTCGAACGCGCTCAACCGGGAATCGGAAAAATAATAATGGATGCAAAACCGCAGGTCATACCCGTTTTTATTACCGGGCTCGGAAATGATCTCCCAAAACAAATCATCGGAAACTGGTCCGGTGGTGATAAGGTACGGATCTGGTTTGGGGAAGAAATTGATCTTTCAGAATTCGATGGAGCGCGAAACGCCGTCCGGACACACAAGAGAATTGCGGATTTCATAATGGAAAAGATCGGCGAGCTGGGTGAAGAAGACCGAAAAATGTTTATGGACAAAGGGTAGATTCCTTCAATTTAATGTTAGAATGTGGGCATATTAAATACCCATTATGGAGCTTTGTAAGTTTGCGATGAAAAATCTCCGATATCTTTTCCTTTTTTTTACTCTAGGTTTTGGATTAGCTTGTCCCTTTGGAACCGGCGAAATTGGTTCTAACGAGGAGTCGGGAAATAGAAGAGTAAACTCCACGGATAATCGGGAGGACACTGAGGCTGCAGAATCGCCGCCGATAGTACGCTCCGAAACAAATACATCAATAACAATTCCCGACAAAACAAATTCCGGAAGGGTTGAGGAATGCCGAGGCGTCGACACCGGCGATCGATTTCTGCTTACAAGCCAAACATTTCCAATTGATTTTAAGCCGTTTGAGAAATCTTGTTTTGTAACAACCCATGATCCCGAATATGACGATCCGCCGCTTGGGAGCGAAATCTCGATTTATAAGGATGGGCAGCAAATCTACAAATTTGATAGCCGTTTTAATCCAAATGCGGCAACATGTTGGGTAAATGCAGTCGGGTTCGAGGACGTAAACAACGACGGTTTGACGGATGTGATCGTTGTCGGGCAATGCGGCGCAAAATCAGATGATATTCTGGCAAACGAAGTTTATATCAACACCGGAACCGGTTTTTCGACCGATATTGGCGCAAATGATCAACTAGAACAATTCAATAAAATAAAGGACATTGCCGAATTTGTCAGAAAAAATAAACAACTCTTCTCAAAATAGCCAAAACCCTAAACTTCCGCTTTTTATCGTTAATCCAAAATCGGCGGGTGGGGCGACAAAGAATCGATGGGCGGGCGTTGCAAGCGATATTCGGGCCCATTTTGGTCCGTTTCAAGTAGCTTTTACGAAAAAGAAGGGCGATGGCACCATTTTAGCAAATCAAGCGTCGGAAAATGGCAGAAAATTTATTGTTGCATGTGGCGGCGATGGAACGATAAACGAAGTCGCAAATGGAATCTTGCAAGCCGGGAAGGAAGGGGTGGAAATGGGAATTTTTCCATCCGGAACGGGCGGAGATTTTCGCCGAACGATATGTATGCCGTCCGAGCCGCGAGAAGCTGCAAAAGCTCTTCGCGAAGGCCAAACCAAAATGATTGATGTCGGAAAGGTCGAATACTTAAATTTTGATGACATTAAGGAAATACGATTTTTCCTGAATGTGTCTTCCTTTGGTTTGAGTGCGGAAATAAACGAACGGGTAAGTAGAAACACATTTTTCAAATGGCTGCCGCTTGGAAATAATTTCCGAGGAAAAGCGAAATTCGCCTTTTCGGCATTCCAGGAAGTGCTGGAAATCGAACCAAAATTTATTAATGTAATAGTTGATGATAATGAATCTAATTCGTTGCAAACACTAAATTTTTGTGTATGTAATGCGCGCTACTTTGGCGGAGGAATGAAAATCGCTCCGAACGCCAAAATTGACGACGGATATTTGGATATCGTTAATATCGGAGACATCAATACCGCGCGAATCGTTAGAAAAGGCTACAAACTGTATAATGGTTCGCATTTGGAATTGCCGGAAGTAAAAAGTTCAAAAGCAAGAAAGATCGAAATCAGCCCGGTCGATAACACTGCGGTAATTAAAATAGAGACCGATGGTGAAGCGCCTGGGAAACTCCCCGCGACTTTTGAAGTTTTGCCGAAAGCACTAAGATTAAGAATTCCATCCACTATATGATTGAAACAAAAGGCTTTTGCCAAAGATTAATTGATTCCTGCGAAACGCATTCTGACAAGATCGCAATGCGCGTCGTTGGCGACGAATCAGAATCGATTACTTTTGGCGAAATGCTCAACCAAATACGCAGCATTGCTTTTCGTCTGCAGGAGAATGAAGTACAGTTCGGCGACCGTGTTGCGGTGATCGGAGAGAATCACCCGTGTTGGGCAATATCTTATCTTGCAACACTTTACGCTGGCGCAGTTTGTGTTCCACTTGACCCTCACGGTGAGATCGAAACGATCACAAACTTCCTCGAGGATTCCGAGGCAAAAGTCGCTTTTCTGTCTCATCACGTTACGGATAAATTCCATGAGATACAGGAAAAATTGGGGAAATCTATTCCGGCGGTTGTTTGGAGAAACGAAGCTACAAAAAATGGTTTTCAGAAATTTGAAGATTGGTCGAAAACGGAATTCCCTGCCGAATTTGCCAAAAAAGATCCGCCAGCAAACCCAGATGACAACGCGATCTTGATCTATACGAGTGGAACGACCGGAAAACCAAAAGGGGTTTTGCTGACCCATCACAACATCACATCCGAACTCGATGCAATTGATAAAGTTTTGTCGTTTACGGATAAGGAATCGGTTCTGAGTTTACTGCCTCTTTTCCATGTTTATCTGCAAATAGTAAACCTCTGGCTCGCGGCCACGAAAGGGGCGGAAGTGTATTATTTGAAAGAACTTACACCTGATCAGCTGTCAAAAGGCTTGATAGAGAGCAAGATGTCCGCCTTGGCGAGCGTTCCGCGACTTTGGTACCTGTTTCATAAGAAGATTTTTGATGCCGTTGAAAGCCAGCCAAAAGCCGTTCGAATGCTTTTTCGGGTAATGCTTGCGGTAAATGGTTTTACGCGTGACTACCTCAAACTAAATCTCGGAAAGGTTTTTTTCAAAAAAGTGCACGACTCATTCGGCGGGAATTTGGGTCTTGCCGTAACTGCAGGTTCGCGCTTTGATAGTGATGTTGCGATCGATTTTCATAAATTGGGTTTCAATATCGTACAAGGCTATGGCTTAAGCGAGACGAGCGGCGCGGCAACCGCTACCTATGCGGACGATAATCGGGTCGGATCGGTCGGAAAACCAATGTTCGGTGCAGAAGTAAAGCTCGACAATGAAAATGAAAAAGGCGAAGGAGAAGTTTTGATTCGCGGTGAGATGGTGTTTAAGGGCTATTACAAAAACCCCGACGCAACTGAGGCCGCATTTACCGAAGACGGATGGTTTCGAAGCGGCGATCTTGGAAAATTTGATAAAGACGGACACCTATATATCGTTGGGCGGGCAAAAGACGTGATCGTGCTTCCTTCGGGCAAAAATGTGCATCCCGAAGATCTTGAGGTTCATTATTCGAAATCTCCTCTGATCGAGGAATTTTGTGTATTGGGTGTTGAGGATAAATCTGCAGAGCACGCCGGCTCGGAAAAACTTGTTGGCGTGGCGGTTCCTGATTTCGAGTATTTGAAACTTAATAACATCGCAAATGCCCGCGAAGCAATAAGATTCGATTTGGATAATCTCGGGCGCGAACTCCCTGAATATCAACGGGTCAGAGACTATATCGTACGTTCGGAACCAATTCCGCGAACAGCAACCCGCAAGATCAAGCGGTTCGAGCTCCAAAAAGAAATAGAAGCAAATGGTTTTACAAATACCGAACTAAATCCCGCAAAAGTTTGGCATTTCACTGAAAAAGACCGCGATCTGCTTTCTTCAAATGCCGGAAAAGCTTTACAAAGCGCGATTAAACAACAGAAGACTGAGATCGAAGAGATTCATCCGGCAATGAATCTGGAGATTGATTTGCGCCTTGATTCGCTCGCCCGGGCGGAAATACTTGCAAATCTTGAGCAAACCTTTGATTTTGAACTTGCTCCTGAAGAGGCTACCAAGGCGTTTACGATTTCGGATGTAATTGCCCTCACACAAAAAAATGCAAATTCCAAGAGTTTTAAGGGAGAAATTTCGGCCACTTTCAACTGGCACGAAATAATTAGCGAAACAGAAGACGATTTGCCGGAAATAAAAAGTGTTTTGCGAGAGAGACCAATTTCTACGTTTTTCGCATTTGTCTTTCTAAAGTTTATTTATCTCCTCGCAAAAGTATTTCTACGTATGGAAGTATCAGGTGTAGAAAATCTTACGAAGGTCAAGAGGCCGTTCCTAATTTGTCCGAATCACCAGAGTTATCTTGATGCATTTATCATTTGTTCGGCTTATCCATATTCAATTCTGAGGCAGATCTTTCATGTCGGCGCAAGCGAATATTTTAGGGGTTTTGCAATGCGAAATCTCGCAAAACTCCTCAAGATCGTGCCGATCGATGCGGATTCGCAACTTGTAAAGGCAATGAGGGCTGGAGCGATCGGCTTGAAACGTGGAAAAATCCTAAATATATACCCGGAAGGCGAACGTGCTTTTGACGGCGAATTGCACCCGTTTAAGAAAGGCGCCGCAATCCTTGCAACCGAATTGGACGTCCCAATAGTTCCGGTCGCGATAGATGGACTCCAAAATGTCTGGGCTCGAAAGTCGAGAAAGATCCATCT
>JBGTGX010000158.1:0-20966 GCA_041746475.1 Pyrinomonadaceae bacterium
GTTAAATCCATCGCAAAATATGCCGTTGGCGAAGAAGCCGAAATTTCTTCTCCGAAATATGTGAACGGTGATAATACTTGTTAACTATCGCCATATCAGAAGTTTAGCACCACTTTTTACTAGCTAAACTTCCCTAGACCCTTTCGGGATTATAGCGCAGAAAACAAAACTAAGCTGTTATATGATAAAGCGATTTCAACAATAATGATTACTTGAATAGCGCCGTTTAACCATTTAGGGTACAAAATAATTCAAGTTCAGTTTTTTAAACATTTACCGGCTGAAATAACGGGGTTCAGTAGGCTGTCCTCGGGTGAAGAATATGAAAAAACATTTATATCTTATTGGTTTATGGTGCATTTTATTTGCTGCCGCCTGCAGCGCAAACATTTCGGAACGCACTGGAAAACCCGAAACCTTTGACGTGATCATTACAGGCGGACAAGTCTATAACGGATCGGGCGAAAAGCCCGTTAATACAGATGTCGGAATTGTCGGGGACCAGATCACGAAGATCGGTGATCTTAGTAAATCAACCGCCAAAACGATGATTGATGCAACAGGAATGGCTGTTTCTCCCGGATTCATAAATATGCTTTCTTGGTCAACCGAATCCTTGATCGTTGACGGCCGTTCGATGGGCGAACTCAAAGAGGGTGTGACAACACAGATATTTGGTGAAGGTTGGTCAATGGGTCCTTGGAATGACGAGATGAAAAAGAAAGTCAAAAATGAGCAAGGCGACATCAAATTTGATATTGAGTGGACGACGCTCGCCGAATATTTGACATTTCTTGAGAAAAAGGGAGTTTCGCAAAATGTTGCGTCATATATCGGTGCGGCAACGATTCGCGAATATGTGATCGGAGATGAAGACAAACAACCGACACCCGAGGAGCTCGATGAAATGCGAGAGCTCGTAAAAAAAGAAATGGAAGCAGGTGCGCTCGGCATTGGCTCCTCGCTGATCTACGCACCGGGTTTTTACGCAAAAACGGCCGAATTGATCGAACTTTGTAAAGTGGCATCAAAATATGACGGAAAATATATTTCTCATATGCGTAGCGAAGGGTCGCAATTGATAGAAGCCGTCGAAGAATTGCTCAGGATCTCAAAGGAGGCCGATATTCCGGCGGAAATTTATCACTTAAAGGCTGCAGGAAAGGAAAATTGGAATAAACTCGATAAGGTTATCTCAATGGTCGAGGATGCAAGAAAAAGCGGCACGAAAATAACTGCGGATATGTACACCTATACCGCTGGAGCTACCGGACTTGAAGCATCGTTGCCGCCTTGGGCACTTGACGGCGGCTACGATGAATTATACAAGCGGATAAAAGATCCGGAAACCCGCAAAAAACTTCTCGCGGAAATGAGAAACCCGACCGGTAAATGGGAAAGTCTTTATTTAGCAGCAGGATCGGCCGACAAATTGATTCTTGTAGAATTTAAGAATGATAAATTAAAGCCGCTGACCGGGAAAACTCTAGCTGAAGTTGCTAAAGAAAGGGGAACCGATCCTGAGAATACGATTCTTGATCTTATTCTCGAAGATCAATCCCGTGTCGGAACGGTTTATTTTCTAATGAGCGAGGAAAATGTCAAAAAACAGATCAAACTCCCGTGGGTTTCTTTCTGTTCGGATAGTGCATCCATGGCACCCGAAGGTGTTTTCCTGAAATCAAATCCGCATCCGCGGGCTTACGGTAGTTTTTCGCGCCTCCTGGGAAAATACGTGCGTGAGGAAAAAGTGATTTCGCTCGAAGAAGCAGTAAGACGTTTAAGCGGTTTGCCTGCTGAGAATTTGGGCTTAAAGCAACGCGGGTTACTTAAAGAAGGTTATTTCGCCGATGTCGTTATATTTGATCCGGAAACGGTCGGCGATAAAGCGACCTTCGATAAACCTCATCAATATTCAGTCGGGGTAAAACACGTTTTTGTAAATGGCGTGCAAGCATTAAAAGACGGAGAACATTCCGGGAAATTCTCCGGAAGAGCCATTTGGGGACCCGGAAAAAAATCTTAAACTAATTGCTAATTGTGCGCGGTAAAACGATAAAAGTCCGATGGGTGTTTGAGTTACATCGGACTTTTATCCCGACAAATAATTAGAACTCCTTCTGCCTATCGGTAAGCTCAATTTTCATAGCTTCGAGCGTTTCCTTATTAAGCGTGCCGGTTTTCTTAACGCTATTTTGAGTTTGCCACTCGCCAATCGCCTCCCGGGTTTCCGGATTGAGTTTTCCGGTTTCTTCCCCTGCGTACATTCCCTTTTTCTTGAGCATTCTTTGCACCTCAGAAATTTGGTCTTTAGTCGCACGGAAAACAGGACCGCGGGTTTTCTTTGTCGGATCTTTTGCGATCGCCAGATTGTTTGGATTGACGGGAATTTCCATCTGAGAATCCGTCAAATTGATTTCCAGTTTTTCAAGCGTCGAGCGATTCAAAGAGCCTTTTCGTTTCAATCCATTGGCTGCTTGGAATTCCTTAATCGCATCCCGAAATTCTTTCGAATATTTTCCTGAGGCCTCACCCGAATACAAGCCCTTTTCTTTTAGAATTGTTTGAGCATTTGAAACTTGTTCCTTTGTGGCCCGGAAAGTCGGCCGCGAAGACCTGGTCGATTTCGAATCCGTTTTTGCCGCCGGAATTCCCATGTGAGCTATTGTGGCTTCATCGAGTTTTCCGGTCTTCTTAAGTGAATTAGCTTCCTGATAAACTTCCAGGCTCGTCCGAAAATCATCATTGTATCTTCCATCAACGGCTCCGGAATATTTCCCGTTTTCCTTTAATTTGGTTTGAGCCGCGGTAATTTGGTTTTTCGATGGACGAAATGAAGACGCGCGGGTTTTTTTTGAGGTTTCAACAGAGGTTCCGCCGGTTTGAGCGTTGATGAAGACGCCTAAAAACAGGCACAACAATAGTGTGAGTGTTATTCTTTTCATTTTTTCTCCTTTGTTTATGAGGACTTTCGATTGCTTCTGGGGGCGAGAGTCAGCAAAAATACAAAAGTAAACGTGAGATCGATTACTTTTATCATGAGGAAGTCCTGCTGTTTTATTCAAAAAGAGTATCCTTGGAAAACGAATTAAAGTCAAGTTATTGTATTTTTACAAACTTTCATGCGGGAGAAATTATGGCGTGGATAAGAGTCGTTGACGAAGAAGAGGCGGAAGGGAAACTTGGTGAAAGCTATCGTAAATATAAGGCTTCGTGGGGTGGGGTCGATAATATTCTAAAAATTCATAGTTTGAATCCGAAGTCTCTTGATGCCCATTACGAGCTCTACAAAGTATTGATGACCGGAAGCCGTGAATTGCCGAAAGCAAAACGCGAAATGATCGCCGTTTCAGTTTCAGCGTTGAATCATTGCGTTTATTGAATGAAGCACCACGGGGCGGGTCTCCGTAAATTGATAAATGATGAAGCATTGGTCGAACAACTAAAGAAAGATTTTCGCGTGTCCGCAATAGACGAAAAAGATACGGCGATGCTAGAATACGTCGCAAAATTGACTCTGGAGCCCTGGAATATGGTTGAAGATGATGTTTTGAAATTGCGTGATAAAGGCTTCAGCGACGAAGCCGTGCTAGACATAGTTCAGGTTGCGGGATACTACGCCTTTGTGAATCGTCTCGCTGATGGTTTGGGTGTCGAGTTGGAGGTTTACTGGGGTTAGTATTTTCTTTCGTTCCCCACAAAAACCAACTTGTCGCTGTTCCACCGCTTTGGCTCTGCGGAAAATAATTTGGTCATCGCATCTTTTGAATTTCCAAGTGTTTTTCTTCATATTAGTTTCTATGAAAGCCGCAATTTACGAAAAGTTTAAAGAATCTTTAACAATCCGAAATGTTCCAAATCCGAGGCCCACAAAAAGCGGTGTTGTGGTAGGAGTTAAGGCATGTGGAATTTGCCGAAGCGATTGGCACGGCTGGATGGGAAACGATCGCGATATTGTTTTGCCACACGTTCCGGGGCACGAACTCGCCGGCGTAGTAGAAGAAGTAGGAAGCGAGGTTAAGAACTGGAAAAGAGGCGACCGCGTAACCGTTCCTTTTGTCGGCGGATGCGGAAGCTGCAAGCAGTGTTTATCCGGCAATCAACAGGTTTGCGATTTTCAATTTCAACCCGGATTTACAGCCTGGGGAGCATTTGCCGAGTATGTTGCGATTGATTATGCAGCCACAAATCTTGTGCTTCTTCCGGAGGAGATTGATTTTGTGACGGCATCATCGCTTGGGTGTCGTTTTATTACATCGTTTCGTGCCGTGGCACATCAATCAAAAGTCACGGGCGGCGAATGGGTGGCTGTCCATGGCTGCGGCGGAGTCGGACTTTCGGCAATTATGATCGCAAATGCCCTTGGTGCAAAAACAATTGCAGTTGATATTTCAGATGAAAAATTAGAGTTTGCCAGATCGATCGGCGCAACGGCCGGTGTCAACGCAAAAAAAGAAAATCCGATAGACGCGATCAAAGACATCACAAGTGGTGGAGCAAACGTCTCGATCGATGCACTCGGAAATCCGGAAGTTACATTCAATTCAGTTTCATCTCTCGCAAAACGCGGTAAGCACATACAAGTCGGTTTACAGGAAGCCGAACACAAAAACACCGTAATTCCAATGAATCTAGTCGTGGCAAACGAACTCGTAATAATCGGAAGCCACGGAATGCAAGCCCACAAGTACCCCGAAATGTTGGAAATGATTCAGAACGGAACGCTCCAACCGCAAAAGCTCATCGGCAAGACAGTCTCGCTAGAAGAATCAATCGATGAACTTATGAATATGAATGATTTTACCGGAACCGGGGTAACTGTTATCAATAATTTTTAGGGGAGAATGTAAAGATGAGTGTATTTAGAATAATTTGCCGGGATCGTATCCCGCGAGAAGCCGCAAGATTGCTGCGTTGGTCTCCGGCAAAAGCGAGCACCGTAGCGGGTGGATTAAACACGCCTGTCAAAAACTCGGGCGAGGCGGTTTTGGGGAAGTTTGGCGGGCGGATAGTTTCGGGAAATATGTACAACATCGTGGTCGGAAACTGACGGAGGGTGTTGTCCAAGTATAAATGGGAAAACAAGTTATATGTTGAAAGACAATAAACTTGTTGAAAAATGATAATAATTGAAAGTTCTCCTTCGAGTTCATAGTCAGAGCGACAAACGGGCGCTTTTTTTCGACCGCATAGTCGCAAAGCGTGCCGACTTCCATCTTTATAATTCCTTGCAATGAAAACACTTTCATTTTATCATACGTAAAGAATACGTACGAATTTTTGCGGGGTAAAATAGAATGCAGAAAAAATTAACAATTACGGTTGATGAGCAGGTTTATGCAGGTTTGCATAGCGTTATCGGGCAGGGCAAAATAAGCAAATTTATCGAATCGCTTGTTCGTCCGCACGTTGTTAAAGACGAACTCGAAGACGCTTATCGTGAGATGGCATTGGACGAAGAACGCGAAGCCGAAGCACTCGAATGGTCGGAGGCAACAATAGGAGATGTCGCTGATGAAACGAGGTGAAGTCTGGTGGGTAAAATTCAATACACCTTCGGTTGGTGGCGAAATCGAAAAACAGCGTCCTGCAATAATTGTCAGCAATGATGCTTCTAATAAACATTTGAATCGCCTGCAAGTCGTTCCGCTGACCTCAAATGTGAAAAAATTATTTCCGAGTGAGGCTTACG
This sequence comes from Pyrinomonadaceae bacterium, assembly GCA_041746475.1. Lineage (GTDB taxonomy): Bacteria > Acidobacteriota > Blastocatellia > Pyrinomonadales > Pyrinomonadaceae > Aridibacter. The sequence goes on from JBGTGX010000158.1 coordinate 5,693, forward strand.
TTATGCTAAACGGCAAACAATCAAAAGCCCTCGCAGATCAAATTGCGACTATCAGCAAATTACGTTTAGTAAAAATAGAAGGCAAAATCTCCCTGGCGGATACGAAAAAAGTCGAGGACGCTATTAAAAGGCAACTTAATTTGTAGGTTAGAAAATTAGTTAAGAATGATACAAATTTTATAAATTGAGGTTCTGTTATGGAAACAACAAAAGTAACAATCAGTTTGCCGAAAGAGGTCGGGAATGTTTTGGAAAAACGTGCCGAACATAACGGACAGGATTTTGAAACATATATAAAAAATATTGTCGAAACTCAGGCGAAAAAAATGACTTTGGACGAAACTCTCGCACCGATTCGGCAAGCCGTTGAGAAAAGCGGTTTGAATGAAGATCAATTGGATGGCGTTTTCCAACAGGCACGTAGGGAAGTTTCGCAATTGAGAAAGGAACAAAAGCAAAAATAAAATAAATCCCGAAACTTGAAGTTGTTTTCTTGCAACATCTATCTTCAAGCCGCCACTCACTCAAAAGTTCTAGCGGCGGCTTGTTTACGTTTGGCAGAAAATGGCGAAATAATTCTCTATGCTAGCGACGAGATTTTAGAGGAAGTTTCCGAAGTTTTGAAGCGTCCCGTTGTGCAGAAAAATCTACCCGAATTGACCGATGAATCTGTTGACGCATTTCTCGCAAAGTTGTTGGATTTTATTATTTTTGTAAAAAATGTTCCACAGGTATTTCATTTACTGCGAGATGTTGATGATGAAGATTACATCAATCTCGCCGGCGAAGTCCGAGCTGATTTTCTTGTCAGTCGGGACAATGATTTGTTGGATTTGATGACCGATTACACAATCGAAGCAAAGGAATTTCGCCAACGATCTTATTTTCTCAAAGTTGTAAATCCAGTTAAATGTATGGAAATAGTGCGACAGATAGAAAGCGAATATTAAATCTCAAATTACCTATCCATTAAGTATTTTCAATTCTCATTGCTTGCTGAATGAATGCTCATTCAGTTATACTATCTCCAACAAATATCAACATTAAATCAGTTTATGAAGGAATAAAATCTATGTTAAAAGTGGAAAAAGCCGCTGTTTTGGGAGCGGGAACAATGGGCGCGGCAATTGCTGCACACTTATCGAATGCGGGGATTCCGACGTTGTTGTTGGATATTGCGCAGAGCGATGAAGGCACGACCGATAAGAATGAGATCGTAAAGTCGATGTTTGAAGCGGCGAAGAAGTTAAAGCCGGCACCGTTTATGTTGAGTGATAATGCAAATTTGATCGAACTCGGGAATTTTGAGGACGATATGGAGAAGATCAAGGATTGCGACCTTGTGATCGAAGCGGTGGTTGAGAGGCTTGATATAAAACACAAGATTTTTGCGGAGGTTGAGAAGCATCGAAAACCGGGTGCGGTGATTGCTTCGAATACTTCGGGGATACCTATCAAGGATATTGCCGAGCCGTTTTCGGATGATTTTAAGGCGCATTTTTTGGGTACCCACTTTTTTAATCCGCCGCGTTATATGAAATTGGTTGAAGTTATTCCGACGACGTGGACAAGCGGCGAAGTTGCTTGCAAGGTTCATGGGTTTATGGACAGGCGATTGGGTAAAGGCGTTGTTTCGGCGAAGGACGAGCCGAATTTTATTGCGAATCGTGTCGGGACTTTCGGGATGATGGCGACGATTCACGAGATGTTGGCGATGGGTTTTACGCCTACGGAAGTTGATCAAATGACGGGCAAGGCGATCGGACACGCTTCATCGGCGACGTTTCGTACCTCCGATCTGGTCGGCTTGGATGTGCTTGCACATGTCAATAACAATCTTTATCCGGCGATTCCCGATGACGAAGATCGCGAGGCATTTGTTTTGCCGGATGTCGTCAATAAGATGCTCGAAAAGAAAATTTTGGGCGACAAAACGGATGGCGGTTTTTATAAAAAATCTCGTGATGCAGAAGGCAATCGCGTGATTCTGGAACTGGATCTGGAAACGCTCGAATACAAACCACAGGAGAAAACGGACTTTGCATCTTTGGATGCGGCAAGACAAGCTGGCGGAAAAGAAGCAGGCATCAAGCAATTGATGTGGGGCAAAGACAATGTCGGCGAGTTTTTGTGGAAGACGACTTCGAGGACTTTGCGTTATGCCGCGAATCGGATTCCTGAGATTGCCGATACTGTTGTCGAAATTGACAACGCGATGAAGTGGGGCTTTGGTTGGTCAATCGGCGTTTTTGAAACGTGGGACGCAATCGGCGTAAAGGAATCGGTCGATCGTATGAACGAAGAAGGTCAGCCTGTCCCAGAGAACGTTCAGAAAATGTTGGATTCGGGTGCGGAAACTTTCTACAAATCTGAAGACGGCAAGAAATATTTTTACGATTTAGTTAATGGCGAATATAAGGAAATTCCGGCACAAGACGGCGTGATCATTCTCGATTCCGTCAAAGAGAAAAAGGGTGTTATCAAGAAAAATGCGGGTGCCTCTCTGATTGATCTCGGCGATGGCGTTGCTTGTTTAGAATTCCATTCAAAAATGAACTCGATCGGCGGCGACACGGTTCAGATGATGAATTTTGCGTTTGATGAGGTCGAGAAGAATTTTGAAGGATTAGTTATTGGAAATCAGGGTGGAAATTTCTCTGCCGGAGCGAATATCATGATGGTTTTGCTCGCGGCACAAGAGGAAGAATGGGACGACATTAATATGATGATCGCCCAATTCCAGAATGCCGTGATGCGGATTCGTTATTCGCCAAAGCCTGTCGTTACAGCGCCATACGGTCTGGCACTCGGCGGCGGTTGCGAAGTTGCGATGCATGGTGACAAGGTTCGTGCGGCTGCGGAAACTTATATTGGTTTGGTAGAGGTCGGAGTTGGACTGCTTCCTGCAGGTTGCGGAACTAAGGAAATGACAATGCGGTCGATGGATAAAGCGAAAGCCACACCCGATGCCGATCCGCTGGCGTTTTTGAAAAGTAAATTTGAAATGATCGGAATGGGCAAGGTTGCAACTTCCGCTCAGGAAGCAAAAAATTGGGGAATATTCCGACCTTCCGATACAATTTCGATGAACGGTGATCGCTTGATCGCCGATGCAAAACAGGAGGTTTTGAACTTAGCCGCTTCCGGCTATGTCCAACCGGTTGAAAGAACCGACATTCTCGCGCTCGGTGAGCAAGGACAAGCGGCATTCAAGATCGCGCTCCATATGATGCTAAAAGGCGGTTTCATCTCCGAACACGATCAGCTAATCGGTAAAAAGATCGCGAGAGTTATGTGCGGTGGTGATCTAAATCACACCTCGTATGTTTCCGAGCAGCATTTGATTGACCTGGAACGTGAGGCGTTTTTATCGCTTTGCGGTGAACCGAAAACACAGCAAAGAATTGCGGGAATGTTAAAGACGGGTAAGCCTTTGAGAAACTAGGGAACGGAAGAGAAGAGAGGATTTAACCGCAAAGGACGCTATGGAAACCCCGCAAAGAAACGCAAAGTTTTAAGAAACCAACGCGACCTTTGCGAAAACCCTTGCGTCCTTTGCGGTTAAGATACATATGACAGAAAATGAACTATCAAAAATAATAATCGGACTAGCAATGAAAGTTCATACTGCTTTAGGGCCGGGCCTGCTTGAATCTTCTTATAAGGAATGTTTGTTTTACGAAATTCAGCAAGCAGGATTGCTAGTCGAAAAAGAAAAACCTCTGCCATTGGTTTATGAAAAAGTAAAACTTGAATGCGGATACCGAGTAGACCTATATGTAGAAAACAAACTAATTATCGAGATCAAAGCAGTCGAAGCAACAAACGATGTTCATTTAGCGCAGGTTCTGACCTACTTGAAATTATCCGATTGCAGACTTGGTTTGTTAATGAATTTCAACGTCGCGAGATTAAAACACGGAATTCGCAGAGTAGTAAATAATCTCTAGCAAAACTTTGCGTCTTTAACTTTGCGACCTTTGCGGTTAAAAATCTCTATGAACACACAACCAAGAATTTCAGTCGAGCAGCGCGGACACATTATACTTATTGGCTTAAATCGTCCGGCAAAACGCAATGCTTTTGATAATCAGATGTTAGCGGAGCTCGCGTCAGCTTATGCGCAGCTTGAAGACACGCCAACTTTGCGTTGCGGAGTTTTATTTGCGCACGGTGAGATCTTCACGGCGGGTCTTGATCTTGCAAATGTCGCTCCGACTGTTGTTGACAAAGGCGTTCTGACCTTTGCCGAAGACGCGATTGATCCGCTGAATATTTATAGTGAGCGGGTGCGCACGAAACCTTTGGTTGTTGCGGTCAATGGCAAATGTTTGACGGTTGGAATCGAACTGATACTGGCGGCGGATATTTGCGTTGTGGCGGAAGATGCGACATTTGCACAGATCGAAATAAAACGCGGAATTTTTCCGTTTGGCGGTGCCACGCTTCGTTTTCCCGAACGTGCAGGGTGGGGAAATGCGATGCGCTGGCTCCTGACGGGCGACGAATTTGATGCGAATGAAGCATTGAGAATCGGAATAGCACAGGAAATTGTCGCAACGGAAAAAGTTTTAGAGAGAGCGATCGAAATTGCAGAAACGATTGCAAAACAAGCTCCTTTGGGAGTTCAGGCAACAATTGAATCGGCAAGAAAAATGCAAAGCGAAGGTTTTGAAGCGGCGAAGAAACATCTGCAACTACAGATTTTAGAATTGTTTGAAAGCGAAGATGCGAAAGAAGGCGTAAAGTCATTTATTGAACGAAGGGATGGAAAATTTATAGGCAAATAAGACCCAAATAAACCAGGAGATTGAAGCAATGAACGAGGCACTTCCCGAGATTATTCATGGAATAAAGCAAGTTACTGATGACGTGAGAAACAGTTTTGGCAATTTGTCCAGCGAACAGATAAATTGGAAACCGAGCGTGGAAGGATGGAGTGTCGGACAATGTTTGGAGCATTTAATAAAATCAAATGAAGCTTTTGAGCCAATAATGCAGAAACTTACGACTGGTGAAAAGCGAAGTTTTTGGGAAAATTATTCACCTTTGACTGGATTTTTTGGAAATTTCCTTCTGAAATCCCTAAAAAATGACGGGAAAAAATTCAAAGCTCCTTCGAAAGATATCGTTCCACCGAGTGATATTTCTGCAGACATCGTCGATAAATTCACCAAGCATCAAGAAGAATTATCGAAGCAGATCGAATCAAGCGATAGTGTCAATTGGCATACGACGGTCGTAACTTCTCCGTTCATGAGTTTGATGACTTATCGTTTAGGACTCGCCTTTGAGATTGCCGTTGAACACGAAAAACGGCATGTAAGACAGGCAAAAAGAGTTATGGATGCTGAAGGTTTTCCGCAATGAAAATTTTGATCACGATCGGCGGATTTATATGGCTGGCCTGTTTCGTCTTTCACATTTTCTTTTGGAAATTATTCAATTGGAAACAGGATCTGCAATCCTTGAACGATGTAAATCGAGCAATAATGCAAGTTTTGAACTTGTGTTTGATGCTCGTTTTTCTGATCTTTGGCTATGTTTCCATTTTTCATACCGACGAGCTTCTTACAACTGGTTTAGGCAAGTCAATCTTGGTTGGAATTGCGCTTTTCGGAATATTTCGAGCGATCGAACAAATTGTTTTCTTTGACCACAAGCACAATCTTTCCAAATTGGTTCTTGCGACTGCTTTGACCGGAGCGGTGATCTATTTGATTCCTTTGATCTTTTGAAAATAAGATCAATCGAAAATTATGCGATGTGAATGGGCGAAAAATGATTTGGCAATCGAATATCACGACAAAGAATGGGGCGTTCCCTTGCACGATGACCTCTTGCTTTTTGAATTTCTGATTTTAGAAGGTGCTCAAGCAGGTTTGAGTTGGGACACGATCTTGGCGAAACGTGAAAACTACCGTAAAGCTTTTGATTATTTTGACGCGAAGAAGATCGCAAAGTATGGCGATCAGAAATATGATGATCTGTTGAACAACGCCGGAATTATCCGCAACAAACTCAAAATAAGATCGGCGATTCAGAATGCTAATGCTTTTTTGAAAGTGGTTGATGAATTTGGTTCGTTTGATCTATATATTTGGAGTTTTGTTAGCGGCACGCCAATTGATAACAAATGGAAAAGGATGACCGACGTTCCAGCGAAAACTGCGATTTCCGATGCGATGAGCAAAGATCTTAAAAAACGCGGATTCAATTTTGCCGGTTCGACGATCTGCTATGCATTTATGCAGGCTACGGGAATGGTCAATGATCACCTTGTTTCGTGTTTTCGATATAAAGAAATAAAATAGCTTCGAATGTCAGGCTTACTCCAAGAATTTACAGTGCTAACGGAAGCACTAAATCAAAAAAAGATTGACTATGCAGTCTGCGGCGGTTGGGCGATGGCAATTCACGGTCTGCCTCGTGCGACGATTGACATTGATTTATTGATCTTATCGGAAGACTTGGCAGATGTTTGGGAAATCGTAAAAAACTTTGGATACGATGTTGAGGGTCTGCCTTTGCATTTTCAGGATGGTGTGATCGAGATTCGGCGGATTTCTAAAATTGATAAAGAATCGAAAAGACTTTATACCATTGATTTTCTTCTTGTAACTGAAGGCTTAAAAAAGGTATGGGAAACGCGCGAGCTGATCGACTGGGAGGACGGAAGAACCTGGGTAGTATCCCGAAAAGGTTTGCTGAAACTAAAAACAATTAGCGGACGCGCGCAAGATTTGCTTGATATAAAGAAACTTAATGAGGCTGAAGATGAAAGTTGATATGTCGCCGAAAGCGGTTAAAGCAAGATTAGAAACTCTCGATGAACTCTGGCTTTTGAGCGTTAAATTGATGAATTCGAAAAAAGTGAAAATAAGTGAAAAAGCTGGGATGGAAGAAAAATCGACGATAACCTGCCCCGAATGCAGTTTTCAGACAGAAGAGATCATGCCGACAGATTCTTGTGTTTTCTTTTACGAATGCGAAAATTGCAAGCAACTATTGAAACCGAAACAAGGTGATTGTTGTGTGTTTTGTTCATACGGAAGCGAGCTATGTCCGCCGAAGCGGGCCGGAAATGATCGTTGCTAAAAAAAGATGAATTATCCGATCACACAGGCAATAAGGTTCTTGCGGCAGAAAAATGTTGATTTTGTGCCGCATCTTTTTGAGTATGTGGAAAGAGGCGGGACGTCGCATTCGGCGGAAGTTCTCGGTGTCGTTGAACACAAAATAATCAAGACCCTTGTGTTTGAAACGAGTCAGGGAAATCCTTTAATTGTTTTACAACACGGTGATAAAGAAGTTTCAGAAAAGAAGTTGGCAAGATATTTGAACGTGAAATCGGTCTCGCCGGCTTCGTCTGCAATTGCTCATAATTTGACGGGATATGTTTTCGGTGGAACGTCTCCATTTGGCTTAAAGATAGATATGCCGGTTTTTGCAGAGAAAACGATTTTTATTTTAGAGAGGATTTACATCAACGCCGGAAAACGCGGGTTTCTGGTTGAGATCGAGCCAAAGGTCTTAAGAGAAATCCTTCACTTCGGAGATGTCGAAATGGGAATTTAAGAACCGCCCATGAATTACACGAACCTTCGCGAATTTAGGGAAAAGGCTATTTCGAATATAATAAGATTGTTTTTTTGATTTTGTCGGTGCAAATTTGTGCGATTATTTGGCAGTCTTCTTATTAATTTATGCTAGCAGAAACAGGAACGGCAGAACCGGGGTTGAGTATTGTATCCATAGAAATAATTTTACTGATCGGCGCGGTAGTCGCTATTATCGCGAGGCGTTTGAAGGTGCCGTATACAGTAGGATTGGTCATCGCCGGAATAATTTTAGCGTTTTTGCCGCTTGGGTTGGAGGTCAATTTTAGCAAGGAATTGATCTTTAAAGTCTTGCTACCACCGCTTATTTTCGAAGCAGCGCTCTACATTCACTGGAAAGAACTCAAACGCGATCTGATCCCGGTAATCACTTTTGCAAGCGTCGGCGTATTGCTTTCGGCGGGGATAACGGCGGCAATTATGCATTTTGTCGTCGGGTGGGATTGGACAATGGCGACTCTCTTTGGTGTTTTGATAGCGGCGACAGATCCTGTTTCGGTGATCGCTACATTCAAAGAAGCGAAGGTCGAAGGGCGGCTTCGTCTTCTTGTTGAATCAGAATCTTTGTTTAATGACTCTACGGCAGCCGTTGCGTTTACTATTGTTTTGGCATTTGCCATGGGACAAACAATGGCGGTTGGAACGGCCGCACTTGCAATGGTTTTGTCGGTTGTCGGCGGAATCGCAAGCGGTTTGATCGTTGGATACGCTTGCCTGTGGATCGCCGGAAGAACTAAGGATCACTTAGTCGAAATTGCTTTAACAACCGTCGCTGCTTTTGGTTCATTTTGGCTCGCCGAGCAGTTTGGTTTTGCGGGCGTTCATTTTTCAGGTGTTTTGGCTTCGATGACCGCAGGGCTGCTTGTTGGTAACACAAATGAGCTGGGGTTTATTACCGAAAAAGGTGACGAATCGATCGAGGATTTTTGGGAATTTGGCGCGTTCGTAGTTAATTCAATAATATTTATAGTCTTGGGAGTTAATGAAGCCGCCCAGGATTTCGGCAGGAGTGCCCTGGCGATCGGGATAGCAATTGTTGCGGTTGTGATTGCGCGTGCAGTGGCGATCTATCCTATATCAGCAGCGCTTTCAAAATCGCGTTGGAAGATCGATTCCGAACACCAACACATAATGTTCTGGGGTGGTTTGCGTGGAGCATTGGCATTGGCATTGGCATTGGGAATTCCGGAAAGCGTTCCATATCGCGCGGAAATTTTAACCGTAACATTTGGCGTAGTAGCATTTTCGGTATTTGCACAGGGACTAACGATGACGCCGCTTTTGAGAAAGCTTGGGCAGTTGCCGGATTTGAAGGTTGAGGTTGAAGAACCAGGCAACTCCTAGTCGTTGGCTAGTAGCAAACTGATCGTTTTGCGTATAGATCTTATATTAACTTGCCACTAGTTTTAGCTAGTGGAAAGTTATAGGAAATAATCATGAATCGAACAATCAAAATAAAGACTAAACTGTTTCTCTTTGCTTTTCTATTCTTGTCGCTCGTCACATTTTCAAACGCCCAAATCATAGCGATCAAAGCCGGAAAAGTCGTCCATCCTGATACCGGGAAGGTCGAAATGAATCAGATAATTCTGGTTGAAGGTGAGAACATCAAGGCGATTGGTGCAAACGTTGAAATCCCCGCTGGAGCGAAGGTTATCGATTTGTCGGACAAAGTAGTTTTACCCGGACTTTTCGATGCACACACGCATTTGTGTATGAATATGCAGCACAAACGCGATGCCGGAAGCTATTACATTACGACCCTTCGTGATTCGACTGCATTTCGTGCAATCCAAGGTGTGGAAAACGCGCGCTCGATGCTTGAACATGGGTTTACGACAGTTCGCGATATTGGAAATGGCGCAAACTATGCCGACACCGAATTGCGTAGAGCCATCGAGCAAGGGCTTGTTCCGGGACCAACAATCATCAACGCAGGGCGCATCATCGCGCCTTATGGCGGGCAATTCCAACTTCAAGCCGACAAACAAGATCTCGCCGAACCGGAGTATCTGTTTGCCGATACAAAAGACGAAATCAAAAAAGCGATTCGCAAAAATATCCATTTCGGAGCAAAGGTAATCAAGCTCGTAATTGACGATCAGGATTATATTTATTCTGTCGATGATCTCAAATTTGCGGTCAATGAAGCACATCTCGCCGGATTAAAACTCGCTGCTCACGCTTGGACACGACAAGGTGCATGGAACGCAGCCTCCGCCGGTGTTGATTCAATCGAGCACGCCGTTCGCGTCGATGAAAAAATTCTCAATATTGCGAAAAAGAATAACGTTGCAATCGTTCCGATTCCTTTTACCGAGATCGATGCCGTGATGGGCGGAGAGCCAGGCGGAAATGTCAGCGTCAACAAAATTTTGTTTGAAAAGCCCGTCCAACTCGCGCTTAAGACTGGTGTAACGATGGTTTGGGGACCGGACATTATCTTCAGTACAAAGGAAAATCCGCGCGGAAAATTATCCATCGGAACGGTTGATAACTGGAAAGCAGCCGGAATTCCCGCAAGCGTTATCCTGCAAGCACTGACGACAAACGCCGCAAAATTATTGGGAGTCGAAAAACAGCGAGGCGCCCTTGGAGTTGGTATGAGAGCCGATGTTATTGCGGTTGATGAGAATCCTCTTGAGAAAATTGAGACGGTTAAGAATGTAAGTTTCGTGATGAAAAATGGAGAAGTTTTTAAGGAAAATAAGTAAGGTTAAATACTTAATTTAATTTGTTGGATACTAACCTACTTTCCACTCACTCTTTTGTGGCTTTTCCACCCGATGTGCGGAAAGGCTCAGCCTTTCCGTCAAGCTAAACACCCAACTCTTCGAGGCTATACCGCGCTCCTACAGATGAAAATTTCAAAAGACAATCCTTGCTATTATTTGACTTCAGTTACAAATAAACGCCTGGCAGTTTTCCGCACGGATAAACTCAAAGCAATTGCCGCAAATGCTTTGGACGAGGCCCGTAAATCTGCCGAAATTTCTATTTTCGCTTATGTCATCATGCCCGATCATTATCATTTGATTACAGATAGCAGCCGTAAAATTTCGGAAGTTTCCCGTTATATAAACGGCATGACGGCACGACGTGTGATTGATTATTTGAAGGAAAATGATTACACAACTTCGCTCAATAAATTAAAACAGGAAACGAAGAGACGTAACTATAAACATTCTCTCTGGGAACATCATCCGAACGCATTTTCTATCAATAACGAAAAGACTTTCTTGCAAAAAGTACATTATATTCATCATCAAAATCCGGTGCGTGCCGATTTGGTTGAAAATGCGCAAGATTATTTATATTCGAGCGTTCGGATGTGGCATCGGAAACGGTCTGAAAATGAGCCTTTGAAGGTTGATATTGAAAAAATCGAATGGCGAGAGGCGTAGCCTCATATTTGTCGGGAGCTCGTCGGAAAGGCTCAGCCTTTCCGCACATCGGACGGCGGAGCCGTAAGAGTTGGGACTCAAAAGATTTTTTGCACTGTTTAAAAATATCATACTGGTAAAACATTGAGAATTTGTATATTATACTAAAAATGAATGAGCATTCACTCATTTTGAAAATAGCAACGAATGATGGATAGAAAAGAAGAAGCCCGAAAAGTTGTCGAGAAAGAATTAAGCGGATACCGAAAGTTGTCGTATGAAGAATTGTTGAAAAAGTTTGACGAACCGGAAGGCTGTGAAGTAAAGACTGAAAATGGAGATGCTTATCAAATCGAAATCGAAGTTTTTTTTGATGACTTTAAAGAACAATCTATAAGAGTAATGGGATCGGCTTCTTATAGCGCTTGGACAGATTTTTCACCAATTTGCAGCAGTTTTATTATGGCGAAAGATGGCAGTTTTATTGGCGAATAGATTTTGGTAAATTCAGGAATAAATATTATGAAAGAAGCAGTAATAGTTTCAGCCGTGCGGACGGCGGTTGGGAAGGCTCCGAAGGGAACCTTGAGGAATACGCGGCCTGATGATTTAGGGGCGACGGCGATCAAGGAAGCTGTGGCAAGAGTCGAAGGGTTGAAAGGATCGCAGGTTGATGATGTGATCATGGGATGTGCCTTTCCCGAAGCCGAACAAGGGATGAATGTCGCACGGACGGCGGCGATCGAAGCGGGCTTGCCCGTGGAAGTTCCGGCGATGACGGTTAATCGCTATTGCTCGTCGGGCTTGCAGACGATCGCTATCGCGGCGGACAGGATTCGCACGGGCGGGTCCGATGTGATCGTGGCGGGCGGTTTGGAGACGATGTCTATGATCCCTATGGGCGGAAATGTTTTTCGTCCGAATCCGAAGATCGTTGATAATTATCCGGATTACTATTTAAATATGGGTTTGACGGCGGAGGCTCTCGCAAACAAGTATGAGATTTCGCGGACTGAGCAGGATGAGTTTTCGGTCAAGTCACACGAAAAAGCGGCCGCCGCGATTGCGGAAGGGAAATTTAAAGATGAGATCGTGCCGATGACGATCTACGTGGATGAGACGGATGAGAAAGGTCGGGTTCAACGTAAGGAAGTCGTCTTCGAACAGGACGAAGGCGTGCGCGGCGATACTTCGGTTGAAGCTATCAGTAAATTGCGTCCAGTTTTTCATGCAAATGGGAGCGTAACGGCAGCGAATTCTTCCCAAATGTCGGACGGTGCGGCGGCAACTGTTGTGATGTCGGCGGAAAAGGCTGAGGAAATGGGTTTGAAGCCTCTGGCAAGATTTGTAAGTTATGCAACCGCCGGTTGTCTGCCCGAAGAAATGGGCGTTGGACCCGTTTATGCGATTCCCAAGGCTTTGAAACTGGCAGGTTTGGAATTAAGCGATATTGACGTTATCGAGCTCAATGAAGCATTTGCCGCCCAAGGTTTATCGGTGATGAAGCTTCTTGAAATGAACCCGGACAAAGTAAATGTAAACGGCGGTGCAATCGCACTCGGTCACCCGCTTGGATGCACCGGAGCAAAACTGACCGCGACGCTTCTGCAGGAAATGAAACGCCGGGATGCACGCTACGGAATGGTAACAATGTGTGTTGGCGGCGGAATGGGAGCTGCGGGGATTTTTGAATTAATTAAGTAGAGGTTGCACCACAGAGACACAGAGAAAGCGGAGTTCAGTTGAACAGGGATGGACAGGATATACAGGATTTGCTTAAACAATTTTTTTGATCAGATTTCTTATCCCTTCCAACCTCTTCATCCCTGTTTATAGTTCTTCTCAGTGTCCCCAAGGGGTGAAATTTTTTATTTTACTTGCTGAATGAACGTTCATTCAGTTATAATATCAAGAGCGAAATTAGTAAAAAGGAACAAAAGAATGGATGCAAAGATGGAAAAAGAATATGTAAAAGGCGGAGCGTTTTTGATCGAAGACCGCGAGATTGCGGATATTTTTACGCCGGAGGATTTTACAGAAGAGCACAAGATGATAGGTGAAACGACGCGTGAATTTGCCGACAACGAAGTTCACCCAAACATTGAAGCGATGGAAAACCATGAGTGGAATATCGCTCGTGATCTTGTTGCGAAAGCCGGCGACCTAGGGCTTTTTGGAGCGAACATACCGGAAGAATACGGCGGACTCGATATGGACCAGGTTTCGGGCGTTGTTGTTGCGGAAATGATGGGGCGTGCCGGCGGATTCGGAACGACCTACGGGGCTCATTCTTCGATCGGCTTGCTTCCGATTCTTTATTTTGGCTCCGACGAACTTAAGAAAAAATACATCCCTAGAATCGTATCGGGCGAGAAGGTTTCGGCGTATTGTTTGTCAGAAGCTGGTTCCGGTTCTGACGCACTAGGCGCAAAATGCGTCGCGAAACTCTCTGACGATGGCGAGTATTACATTCTAAACGGCGAGAAAATGTGGATCTCAAATGGCGGTTTTGCTGATTACTACATCGTCTTTGCAAAGCTCGATGGTGAAGATGAAAAATTTTCGGCATTTATGATGGAGCGCAGCGATGAATGCAGACCGGGAGCGGAAGAGCACAAGATGGGTATCAAGTCTTCATCGACCACGCCTTTGATTCTTTCGGATGCAAAAACTCCGGTTGGAAACTTGATCGGTGAGATCGGTGACGGCGCAAAGATCGCGCTAAACGTTTTGAACGTAGGACGTTTCAAACTTGGTGCGTCGGTTACCGGCGGTGCAAAGCAAGCGATCCACCATTCGATTCAGTATGCAAACGAACGTGAGCAGTTCAAAACTCCAATTGCAAATTTCGGCGCAATCAAGCACAAGCTTGCGGAAATGACGATCCGCACGTGGGTTGCGGAGAGCATCACTTATCGCACGGTTGGGATGATTGACCGCTTAATCGGTGACGGAACGGATTACAGCAAAAAGCTTCGTTCGATTGAAGAATACGCGGTTGAGAGCTCGATCAATAAAGTTTTCTGCTCGGAAGTTGTGGATTACGTGGTCGATGAAATGGTTCAGATTTACGGCGGTGCTGGTTATTCAGCGGATTATCCGGCTGAGAAAGCTTATCGCGATGCACGCATCAATCGAATATTTGAAGGCACCAACGAGATCAACCGTATGCTCATTCCCGGAATGCTTTTGAAACGTGCGATGAAAGGCGAAATCGGTTTGCTTGGAGCTGCGAAAGCGCTTCAGGAAGAGCTTCTAAATCCCGTAATGTCGGTCGATGAAGAGACAGGTTTGCTCGAAACCGAGCTCAAGCTTGCTCGCAACGCAAAGAAAGTTGCATTGATGGTTTTAGGAAGCGCGGCACAAAAATTTATGGGTAGCATAAAGAATCAGCAGGAAATTCTTATCGGTTGTGCCGACATCATTATGGAAGCTTACGCAATGGAAACTGCGGTTTTGCGTGCGACAAAATCTGCGGCGAAGAGCGGCGAAGACGCAGCGAAGAAATATATCGATGCGGCTGGAGTTTTCTGCAACGATGCAATTCAGAGGGTTGAAGCAACTGCGAAAAATACGCTTGCCGGTTTTGCCGAAGGTGACGAACTCCGCTTAATGCTCGTTGCTCTAAAGCGCTTTACAAAAAACAATTCACCGATCAATACGATCGCTGCACGTCAAAGAATCGCGGATGGATTGATTGCGGCGAATACTTACAACTTCTAGTTTCGGGAAGTATTTTGACAAGGTAAACAGGATGAGCAGGATGGTTTTCTGTTCATCCCTTTTTTATTTCCTGATGTGTATTGAAAGTTCCTTAAATAATCTCTTTGTTGGGTTTATTGCGGAAAGCAGAACACCGAAGTATACTTCCGAAAGAAAAAGCACACGCAGTTTTGAGCCTATTCATTTGCAGTTAATTCTAATCTGCAAAGTTGAAGAACCGTTTACGCATATAAGGACCTTTTCTATGAAAAAAATTTCAATTCTAGTCGCAATTTTTTGCTTTAGCGCATTCTATATTTCGGCACAGACACCAAAAAACACGAATGGCAATGACAATATTTTTAAGCCGATGAAATGGCGTTCGATCGGACCATTTCGCGGCGGGCGTTCGGTGGCTGCGCATGGGGTAATAGGTGATCCGAAAACCTATTATATGGGCACGACCGGTGGTGGACTTTGGAAAACGAAGGACGGGGGTGTCTCATGGAAAAATATTTCCGACGGATATTTCAAAACCGGTTCAGTGGGCGCGATTGCCATCGCACCTAT